>CAILAQ010000446.1 GCA_903832165.1 uncultured Bacteroidota bacterium
CTTTCAGGCGGTACCAGGCATATCCGTCATAAACATCGAACCCCTGGAGTTCCCAGTTCTTATCCGTTGCCATGGTCTTCCAACCGGTATCATTGAAACCGGGTTTGATACAATCCTCCTGGTTTCCGGTCGCAAATTTCCATCCATTCGATAAAGAAACGGACGGCTCATTCTGGGCATAGAGAATTGCAGCAATAAATACGGCACATAAGGTTGTCAGCGCGCTTTTCATATGATTCCTGATTAGGCAGGCAAATCTACAAATTCGGCACCCAATTTTTATCTCAGGATTATCAACTTTGGCTGATTATCTTTGCTGATTATTGACCCCATAACATGAATATTATTGTTTTAATCGGCATTGCCGTGGGACTATCAATGGATGCGCTGGCTGTTTCCGTTGCCAATGGCATCATGATAAAGAAACTTCAGGTGAAGCATGCCTTTCGGATTGCCTTCTCGTTTGGATTTTTCCAGGCTATCATGCCTTTGATCGGTTGGGCTGCGGGCATTACCTTCAGCACCTATATTAAGGAATTCGACCATTGGATAGCCTTTGTCCTGTTGCTCATTGTGGGTTCCAGGATGATCTGGGAGAGCTACCAGAGTTCCAAAAGTGATGAGGCCATGAGAAATTGTCTTCACTTCCCCACCCTGCTGGCACTTTCAATTGCCACCAGTCTGGATGCGCTGGCTGTTGGCGTCAGTTTTGCGTTTCTCGACATGACTATTTGGTTTCCCATTCTTGTGATTGGACTGATCACCTTCATTATCTGTTTTATCGGAGTGCTGCTGGGCAATAAACTTGGCCCGCTGCTGGGCAACAAGCTTGGAGTAATCGGCGGAATGGTTCTAATCGGCATTGGCATAAACATTTTACTTCAACATATGTTAAATGGGTAGCCGAAACCCAATACCCGATACCATGAACCCAATCCTAATGCACCCCAGGGAGCAGATCACAGAGATAATCACGAGAATTTACAGGCGGGGCCTTACGACAACCTCAGGCGGAAACATATCGATCCGCGACGAAAATGGTGATGTCTGGGTTACTCCTGCTTCCATTGATAAAGGATCCTTGCGCCCGTCAGACATATTATGTGTGCATCCGGATGGTTCGGTATCCGGACCGCATAAACCTTCGTCCGAATTGCCGTTTCACCTGGCAATCTATCAGGCAAGACCTGATCTGAATGCCATCGTTCACGCCCACCCGCCGGCACTTGTTTCCTTCAGCATCGTCAGGGATTTTCCGAATACGAATGTGATTCCTCAGGCCCGTGAGGTTTGCGGCCCCATCGGGTATGCAAAATATGAGCTGCCCGGATCCCAGGCTCTGGGTGAAAAGATCGCTGAAGAATTTATCAAAGGATTCAATGCTGTAATTCTTGAAAATCACGGCACTGTGGTTGGTGGAATTAATCTTCAGGATGCTTTTGAACGTTTCGAAACTTTTGAGTTTGTGGCAAGAATCCTGATCAACTCAAGAATGCTCGGTACACCGAACTATCTGACTGATGAGCAATTATCAGCTTTTGAAGCACAATACGGAGAACATATCCCTGAAATGAAATCGGTAGATTACCCCTCTGATGAAAGAGCTCTGCGTTCTGATATATGCAGGATCGTGCGCAGAGCCTGCGACCAGGGTCTGATGATCAGTACTTATGGAACGGTTTCAACCCGCTGGAGGGGAGATGATTTCCTGATCACCCCCCGAAGTTTTTCGCGCTGGGATATTGGGCCATCCGATGTTGTTCAGATCAGGAAAGGTGAGCGAGAACCGGGAAAAATACCAAGCCGTTCGATTTTAATCCATCAGGAGATATACAAGCGCAATCCAGGCATCAAGGCAATCATCTTTACCCAGGCGCCTTATTCGATGGCTTT
The DNA here is from genome assembly GCA_903832165.1 of uncultured Bacteroidota bacterium. Taxonomy (GTDB): domain Bacteria; phylum Bacteroidota; class Bacteroidia; order Bacteroidales; family UBA12481; genus UBA12481. Next base: position 1,894 of record CAILAQ010000446.1, read on the forward strand.
TGGAGTTACCGGGCAGACTTTTGACAACCGGACAATTCCTGAAAGCTGGATTCTGCTTCAGGATGTTCCATTATTGCCTTTCGGGGCTCATTTCGCCGGACAGGAACGCATCAGTCAGTCACTCCGCGCAGATCACCCGGTACTGATTATTCAAAATGACAGCATCCTGGTAACGGGAAACAGCCTGTTGCATGCTTTCGACAGGCTCGAAGTTGCAGAGTTCAGTGCAAGGTCGCTGATCCACAGTTTGCCGCTTGGCACGATGAAGCCAATTGATGAATTTCAGATAGAAGAATTACGCAAAAAATTCCTCCCGGATTAAAATAAATTGCAAATAATTAGGAGTTTAGAGATTTTCTAAATTAATCTACTTACCTTTGCACCGGTTTTAAATTAAATTGTATTATGAAAATTTATGTAGGAAGTCTGCCTTACCGCGTTAGCGGAGACGACTTAAAAGGAATCTTTGAAGAGTACGGCGAAGTGAGTTCGTCAACGGTTATTTCTGACAAATACACCGGAAGAAGCAAAGGATTTGGATTTGTTGAAATGACAAACGAAACCGAAGCTAAAAGTGCAATTGAACAATTGAATGGCGCCGAAATCGAAGGTCGTACCATCGTTGTCAATGAAGCAATCGAAAAACAGGACAATTTCAAGAAACGTGATAGCGCTGCACCACGCCGGGACAACTTCCGGAAGAGTTACTAGTGTCTGGAAGCACGTCGTGTTAAGAGATTTTCGAACAGCCCCGCCAAAAGCGGGGTTGTTTGTTTTTATACGTTTAACTTAATAGTAGATTTGTTTTAAATATCAATATCCATGGCAGTTAAATATCTGGTTTGCCCACAATGCGGAATTATCAGATTCCAGGTTAAAAACGCTGCAGGCGCCAGCATAGTGGTACAGGTTACACGTGAGTTTGAAGTAATTCCGGTAAATCCCGAGGACAATCTTGATGGTTTTGACCTGACGTTTTTCTATTGCCTGGGATGCTCCTGGAAAGGCTCCATTCATAAACTGAAAAAGTATCTATAAGACATTCTGTTTATCAATAAACTAAACTGATGGATTCGCTGAAATCAATCCGGCTGACGGATCAAATCAATCAGGTAATTCTTGATGATTATTCCAGGGTAATGCAATTACCGGGAAATCCGATAAGTAAATTTATTCTGATTACTGTTGGTATTGAATTTCTGGGCGCCTGTCTCGATAAGCAGCACATAAAATCAACCGCCAGAGGAGAAAAACGATTTAATTCCGCCATCACAAAACTCTTTTCGGCCAGGTACCATCATTTTGTCAAAGATGGTTCAGTACCAAACCTTTATACCGATTTCAGATGTCCGGTCATTCACCAGTTCACCACTGAGAAAACAGTATTCCTTTGTTCCAGAGAGGATGCAGGAATTTACAGGCATCTGACTTATAATCAGGATGGATCGTTAACTCTGATAGCGGAAGATTTTTACGAAGATTTGGCCAATGCTGCGAGGGCAATGATTGATACACTGGGGGGAACAAAATAGGGCAGAAGGCAGAGGGCAGAAGGCAGAAATTAGTATAAAGAATTAATAATCAAGGAATAAGTGACTAGGAGATTAAC
>CAILAQ010000447.1 GCA_903832165.1 uncultured Bacteroidota bacterium
ATTACCTGATCAATAGTTAAATTATCCGGCAGGGTATCGAAGGACTTAATTATTTTATCTTTTGTCAGCATAACAGACTTTTTTACAAATTTAAGAAGTTTATGATCAGCCGGTTCAAAATATAGTGACTGAGCAATCATTAAAAATTGACTCACATCATATATGTCAGTAATGATCCAAACCTTAATCGGAAAAATAAAATATTTTGCAACCATCTGAATACCTGGAAGACCGGAGGTATTTTGGGTGCTCGGTCAGATGTATTAAGAATTGAACTTTTGAAGTCAGACCCGATAAGCCAGCCGGAATGCCCGCCGGGTTTGCTCTATTTCACCGGCGCCAATGCCTTTTTTTTCGGAGCTCTTTTGCTCACCATGTGAGGTCCTCCCCAAAATGCTACCGGTCTAAAGTAGAGATTCCTGGGTATTTTTATAGCATATAACAGTCGAAATTATAATGGATACCGACTTAACTCAGAGTCTCTAGATAGTCTCTCTACCGGGCAGGCAACCAGAAAATTGAAGTTTATCAAGTGGTAATGGATGGGCCATAAAATTTACAGGCTCTGCCGAACCGTATCAATGGCAAGAATGCCATGTCACAAGGAATCAACTGTTCAGGGCATAAGCAATATCTGCTCAAGCTGAGATTTCGATCCCTGTGCGCAGGATTTCTTTAATCACCGGATTTTCAGAAGCGAAATCTTTTTGGTCAAACGGATGTGGCTCAACACGGGTATCAAACTTCCAGGTGAGTTTCAGTAAATTAACCTGAGTCTGGAATGGATCAGGTAATTCATTCATGATAATAGCTAAATCAATATCGCTGTCTTTATGATGATTACCACGGGCATAAGACCCATAAAGGTACATTTGCTTAACAGGGTAATTATTCCGTAATAGCAATAAGAGAAACTTTCGTCCAATTTCTATAGCTGATTCTTGATCCATATTCTTTGTCCCTTGACTTTTTCAATCCAAAAAGATGTAAACTCAGGTGTACATTTCTTTGCGAATGACTGTTTGTAATCATCATATCTGGCATTGAGATTGAAACCGGTGATGGTTGAGAAGACCATCTGCTGCTCCTCATTCAAATCCATTCCCGCATTCTCTGCAATTCTCAGAAGGTTATGGCTATAGGGGTAATTTTCATCCACATTTGAAATGTAGTAGGCCTTTAGCAGTTTCTCTACCACAAGATGACCCATGAATAAGGACCACATAAAATCTCCGGAATCATACAAATGAAGCATGGTTTGAAAATCCTTGTTTGAGGAATCTATCCAGAACAGTATGATCTCTGCTTTAGTCATTTTGAATCTTAGTAGAGCAAAAATACATAATTTTCTGGCACTGGATTAAACTACCTAATTGAGTAGTCCTTATGTAGCATTCCCCTGAGATACTTTACTGTCGTTCATATTTCAGTTTTAACTCTGTTTGCTAAGCTACCCAGCGCAAAGGTCTCCCACAATTAGATAGTTGTCATTAATGGCTGAGAAATCATTTAAAATTGCCTCACATCATCTATATGTCAGTAATTGCCCGAACCTTAATCGGAAAAATTAAATATTTTGCAACCATTTGAATACCAGGAAGAAAATTTTGTATTGACCCTAGTCGATTAAGGTCATAAACAAAGTCAAACTGGCCGGACAAGGCGATCGCACCTTGGCCAATAACGTTGGGAATTGCCCGACAAGAAGACCGGCGGTACTTTGGGTGCTCGGAGCGGTGTATTAAGAATTAGCTAAGTGGTTGGGGACGGGATCCCGTTTTTCAACGGGATGACACTTCTCCAAGGGAAACCTGAATGCGGAATAAATCAAAGTGCCTCCTAAATTACTTTTTACACATGGCGCATAGCTTAACTCAATGTCCGGATTTAATTAGTAATTCCATCCGGCACTTTCAAGACGATCCAGATATTGTACTCTAAAAGGATTGAAGCCCCTGAAATTTTCAGAGGCTCCATTAAAATATTACCCGCTTATCCCTTTTATGAAACTTAGATAATTGTAACTTTCAGTATATCAATAAATACGCCATGAATTTAACACAATTAAATAAAAACTACAATACCAAGCTGAAATGCCTGAATTATCTGGAAAAATTGAGGTGGGGAAAGGCTGTAACTTGCACTAAATGTAACTCTGATAACGTGGTTGACCTGAAAAATCAGGCGGGTCGCTTTCATTGTAACGAGTGCAAAACAACTTTCTCCGTTTTAAGCGATACCATGTTTGAAGATTCTCGCTTGGAACTGCCGACATGGTTTCAGATCATCGGTCTGATGCTGAATAGCAAAACCGGAATATCAGCCAAAGAGATTGAAAGAGATACCGGAGTAACTTATAAAACGGCTTGGTATGCAGCTATGCGTGTTCGATGTGCAATGATTGACCATTGCAATATCGAACTGGAGAACATCGTTGAAATGGACGAATCCTACTTTGGTGGCAAACCCAAAAGAGTAGTGCTACCTGAAAATGAACCTTCGCTATCGAGAGTTGTAAATTTCAATTCAAAAGTATACCACTATTTCAGTTGAAGAACATATCACTCGATAAAG
>CAILAQ010000448.1 GCA_903832165.1 uncultured Bacteroidota bacterium
GGGCGTTGGCAATGGTTACGGCTCTCCTGTTTTTACCGGTGATAAAATGTACATCCAGGGTGAGGCGGATAACCTGGCCTGGCTGTTTGCTTTTAATGAAGATGGATCTTTGCTGTGGAAAAAGAGTTTTGGCAGCGAATGGGTGAAAAACTGGAATGGCTCCCGTTCAGCACCAACCATCGTTGATGATCTGGTATATGTGACCTCCGGTTTGGGAAATATTTATTGCCTCAACAGAATTACCGGAGATAAAAAGTGGTCTATTGATATGATTAATGACCTGCATGGTCAGTTTCCTTTATTCGGATACTCGGAAGCTGTGATCATTGAAGACGATAAAGTGTTTTGCACACCGGGCGGAAAAGACACCAACGTGGTGGCATTAAACAGGTTTACCAGTGAAATTGTTTGGGTAAGCAAGGGCGCAGGTGAGCGTCCGGCATACAATCAACCTCAGATCATCAAACTCAAAAACAGGAGTATACTGGTCAACTTTACCGCATACGAGATGTTGGGGCATGATACCAAAACCGGTGAATTGCTGTGGGTTCATAATCAGGATAACACAAAAAAAGAAGAAAGGGAACCCGGAAAAGGCGATACGCATGCCAATACAATTATATATCAGGACGGTTTTATTTATTATGCGGCCGGGGATGGTAACGGTGGCGTAAAATTGAAACTGGCTCCCGACGGGAAAAGCATCACCGAGGTATGGCGTAATAAGGAATTTGACAGCTACATGGGTGGTATTGTAAAACTCGGCGACCACCTGTATGGAGGAAGTTCGGCTAAACCTGAATTTAAAAGCATCAATGCAATATCAGGCCAGCTTGAAAAGACCCTGAAGATTGGCACCGGTGCGGTAATTGCTGCTGATGGAATGCTCTATTTTTACAACATAAAGGGGGAAGTATATCTGGTTAGCGCTGACCCGGTTAATATGGAAGTAGCCGGCAAATTCAGAATGATCAAGGGCGCCAAGGAACATTTTGCTCATCCCGTAATCCACGATGGCAAACTGTATATGAGGCACGGCAATTTCTTGCAGGCTTACAATATCAAATCCAGCTGATGATTTCTTCCCGGATCAGTTTTCTCAGATAATATTCAGGTGAGGCTATTGACTCCTCCAGTGTTGAATGTTGGGGAACAATTGAGAATACTTTTTTGAATCCAATATCTCTTGTCGATTCATTCACTCCGCAAAGGCAAATTACCGGAATCTGATATTTCTCTCCCAGCCTGAGCATCCCCATCGGCACCTTGCCTGATCCTGTCTGATCATCGAGTTTCCCCTCTCCGGTAATAATCAGGTCATATTGACTGATCCTGCTGTCCAGGGCGGTCAGCTCAATCAGGGCATCCATGCCTTTCATCAGACGGGCATGCAGGAAACTTTTCAGGCAAAACCCCAACCCTCCGGCAGCTCCGGCCCCGGGAACGGCTGCATTATCGGTTCCGGATACCTTTTTGGCCATTTCAGCCAGATTGGTCATTCCCTCCTCAAGAATTTCCGCCATCTCCGGATTTACCCCTTTCTGCGTTCCGTAAACCCGTGTGGCTCCCCGGAGGCCCAGCAAGGGATTGTCAACATCACATACCGCATAAAAAGATGCCTGCTGAATCACTGCATCAAGGGCGGAAATATCCATGACGGCGATCCGGCTCAGCACCTTACCCCCGCTTTCATTTATTTCGTTACCGTTCTGGTCTGAGAATTTCACTCCCATAGCCTGCAACATCCCCACTCCGCCATCATTGACGCCACTTCCGCCTAAGCCAGTATATATCTTTTCCGCACCTTGGCGCAGAGCATCCATGATCACCAAACCTAACCCGTAACTGCTGGTATTCATGGGGTTTCTTTCAGCTTCTGCCAGCAAGCCCAGCCCAACCGTGCCGGCTGATTCTATGATCGCTGTCTTATCATTGGCAAGAATATACCCGCAATCGATTTCCCTGCCCAACGGATCCTGACTGCGGCATTTTATGATTTTCCCCGGATATATTTCCTTCCATGCATCCAGTAACCCTTCCCCTCCATCGGAAACCGGCAGGTAATCGACGTGATGAAAGAGTGCCAGCTCCTCCTTAACGATCCGTCCGATCTCGCGTGAAGTCAGGGTGCCCTTAAAGGAATCCGAAGCGACGAGGATTTTCATAAAAAGGGGGCTTAACTGACTACATTCACAGGATTTCCGGCAAGAAAGGAGCGCAGGTTTTCAATGGCAATATTAAATAGCCGCAGCCTGGCCTCTCTGGGTGCCCAGGCAATGTGCGGAGTGATAATGCAATTGGGAAGGTGTAACAGCGGATGATCATCCGGCGGCGGTTCAGTTTGCAGCACATCGAGCCCGGCCGCCAGAACTTTACCCGATTTCAGTGCTTCCGCAAGATCTTTCTCCACGATGAGCTGCCCCCTGGAAGTGTTGATAAGGATAACACCATTCTTCATCAAGGCGATAGTTTTCCGATTGATAAACCCTCTGCTGGCTTCATTCAGCGGACAATGCAGCGTGATCACATCCGACGTTCCGAGCAGTTCATCCAGACCTGCAAAGCGGAGATTCTCACCGGCCAGTTCCATTTTGGGATCCGGATCCATCGCAATGATTTTCATCTCCATCGCAATGGCGATCCTTGCTACCGCCTGCCCGATCCTGCCCATTCCCACAATTCCCATGGTTTTACCGGCTAATTCCATCAAAGGATGATTCCAGAAACAGAAGTCTGGCTTGCTGGTCCATTCCCCGTTTTGAACCGCTTCGTTATGAGCGCTCACCCGCTGACATATCCCAAGCAGATGAGCAAATACCATCTGTGCTACAGACTGAGTTCCGTAAGCGGGGATATTGGTTACCACAATGCCATTCTCACTGGCTGCCGGGATATCCACCACATTGTACCCCGTAGCCAGTACCCCGATATATTTCATCGATGGGAGCAACCTCATGGTATCTCTGCTCAAAGGAGTTTTGTTGGTAATTACGATCTCGCAACCTGCTGCACGGGGAATGATCTGATCAGGCAGTGTGCGGTCATAAAAGGTAACTTCCCCGAAAGAATCCAGTTCAACCCAGCTCAGATCGCCCGGATTTAAGGTATATCCATCGAGGACAACAATCTTCAGCAGACCAGAATCTTTCAGACGGTTTTGCATAGTGTTCAGCGGTTGTTCCGGCTAAAGATACACGATCCGGATAAAACAGCCAATTTGAGCCATCAACTAAAGTCCCAGTCAGGTGTTATATACAATTCAATATTTATTCTTTCAACTATGGTACAAACTATTTTAGGCTCAGGTGGTGGTATAGGTGTTCCTCTCGCCAGAGAGTTAAAAAACTATACTGATCAGATCCGGCTCGTCAGCAGAAATCCGAAAAAGATAAACGAAACCGACGAACTGTTTCCGGCCGATTTAAATGATCCCGACCAGATAGACAAGGCGATTGCCGGCAGCAGCGTGGTTTATGTGACAATCGGGTTCGAATACAACCTGAAGGTCTGGAGGAATACCTGGCCCCCATTTATGCAGGAGGTCATTAAATCATGCATTAAACACAAAGCCAAACTGGTTTTCTTTGACAATCTGTATATGTATGCCAAAACCTCAACGCCATTTATGACCGAGAATACTCCCATACTCCCTCCAAGCGAGAAAGGGAAAATCAGGAGAATTCTTCGCGATATGATCATGGATGAAGTAAAGAAAAAGAATCTGACTGCACTGATTGCCAGGGCAGCTGATTTTTACGGTCCTGATAATAAGAACAGCGCACTAACCATCATGGTGGCAGAAAACCTGATGAAAGGTAAAAAAGCACAGGTCACGGGGAGCCTTAACAAAATACATACTTACACCTATACTCCCGATGCGGCAAAAGCCACTGCCTTATTAGGAAATACTCCCGATGCCTATAATCAGGAATGGCATGTCCCGACGACCAAAGAAAAGCTTACGAACAATCAATGGATAGAATTAATTGCTAAAGAACTTGAGACAGAAGTAAAAATCCAGCAAGTTCCTAAACTCATGCTGCAATTATTGGGGCTTTTTGTGCCTATGCTCAAGGAATTTCCGGAAATGAATTATCAATATGAGCAGGATTATATTTTCGACAGCAGCAAATTCGAGAAACGATTTGGAATAACAGCCACCACTCCAAAAGAAGGTATCAAAAGGCTGGTGGAAAGCCTAAGGAAATAACAGGACTTCTGCCTGCTTTATCAGGTTATAATTTCTAAATCCGACAGGTTGTCAATCAGCATCTGATGAAGTGTTACCAGGTCAAGATAGGTTTCCTTATCTTCTATAGTCCTGCTGACCACCGATATCAATTCTGATTTTTTCTTTTTATGATCAGTCAGATAGGAGATATTATAAAGGCTGTGTTTCAGCATTCCGGACCGGACATTTTCATTGAGCAGCCTGACAGTTAAATCAGGATCATTGCTGTGAATCAAATACTGATTATCGAATACCTCATCACCAACCTCAATCTCCTTCTTGCCCAGCTTCTTCAGGATTTTGTCAAAAACATCCTCGAGCCCGATAATCAATTCATAATCAATTAATGGCTCAAAGCCAACCTGAAATTTAAGCGGTCTGGTGTCAGATTCTGTCAGTACAATTTCCCAACTTTTGTAAGGGATGGTAATTTTTAATATTGACAGGACGTTCCCCGGATTATGGCTTTTGGTGAATGTTCCCCCTGTAATTGCACTGATTTCCTTA
>CAILAQ010000449.1 GCA_903832165.1 uncultured Bacteroidota bacterium
CCCCTTCCACAACGAAATACCGCCTGCCCTCCTTCTGAAAAGCATCATGCATATTACGGGTATCCTCATCACCTGAGGCAAATCCGCCTCCAACAGCTCCGTGTTCAACCAATGTCTCCAGGATAATATCGCGGATAAATACACTGTCGCCCGGGCATATATATCTGATTTTGAAGCTGCCGACTTTATTGTTTAAGATCAGTTCAATATTTTCCATAGCTGAGTAAAGTTGTAAAAAAAATAACAATTTCTTCTGACGGAATACGCTAAAAATCATATATTTGAACTTCCATTAAGAAAAAGTTGGCAAACTTTTAGTATATTATTGCAAATTAATCAATTAGCCGGGCCGTTAATTTTGGCTTGCCGTATCATGAAACCAGTTATTTTTCAGACTCCTGAACCGCTGTTCAACAGCAAGATTACCGATCTGGTAATGGACATAGATTACCTCAGAAGAAAAGAAACGATCGTCACTACTGATCCTTTCATCTATAATCAGTTGCGAAATATCTTTCTCGACCTGGATGCCATGAGCTCGGCTCGCGTGGACGGCAATAAAACCGGCCTAAGCAAGTACCTCGAGGCTAAGGACGACGATCCGGAATCCAAGGGGAGAAAAACGGTGGAAATTGATAAAGTCTCTCAAACAATGCGGTTCCTGGATAAAAACATTAACGAAACCGTCTTTAATCAAAGTTTTTTTACAGAACTGCACAAAACAATTCGCGAAGGCATTACTAATGAAAGCAGCCGGTTTGCCGGTAAATACAGACATAGTCCCGCCCGCCCGGATCTGCCGTTAAACACGAGTCCGGCATTTCATCTGGTGGAAACATGCATGGACAAATTGATCAGTTACCTCAACAAGAAGGAATCGCCCAAATTCGATGCGATAAAATCCATTTATGCACACCAGCGCCTGTTATGGATACATCCATTTCGCGAGGCAAATGGCCTCATTGCCCGGCTGGTTACCTATGCCATGCTTCGTCAGCAGGGCTTCGGAGGTGTTGCAGACAGGATCATTAACCCTACCTTCAGCTTTTGCCGGGATCCTGAAAAATACATTAAACTGATGCGTCGTGCAGATTCGGAAAGAGAGAAAGATGTTTCCGCATTTATCGAATTTGCATTGGAAGGCTTGAAGAATGATATGATCAGGATGGATCGCCTGCTGAATTATGAAACTATAAAGGAGGATATTCTGAAGCCCGCATTTAAACATCCCCTGTTCGACCGCGTATTTGGCGAGCAGGACCGGCTCATCATCGATATTGCCATAGAGAAGCAGGTTATCCAGGCCGCTGATATCCGGCTGTTTTTCCCTCAGAAACATCCAACGGAGATTTCAAAAATGCTTAAATGGCTTCGCGATAAAGAAATGATTATCGGACTTGATGAACACGCCAGAAAATACGCTATTAACCTGGAAAACAAGTACCTGGTGAAATTGGTGGTGGGCAAACTGGAACGGGCAGGATTTATTCCCTTCACCTGAACAACAATTGGTGGATAGAACTGTTAATTTCGCAGCATTATATCTCTTATATATATTATGAAAAGACATTTCTCCCGGATTCTTCTGGCTGGAACATTCATTGTTCTGACTTCCGCATTCCTGGTTTCAAGCAACAAAAAAGAACTTGTTCTGAATGAGGCCATTTCTCAATTTCTCTCCTACCGACATTACCAGCCTCTAAAGGAGGATGACAGTTTCTCTGAACGG
>CAILAQ010000450.1 GCA_903832165.1 uncultured Bacteroidota bacterium
AATCGATATCGACCAAAACGTCGCACCTATTTTAATCGGTGATCCATACCGGATCAACCAGATCCTGCTCAACCTTATCGGCAATTCGATCAAATTCACGGAAACCGGTAAAATTAGCCTGATGTGCAATGTCATCGGGACGAGCCCGTCAGAACAGGAGCTGGTGATCACCATCGAAGATAGCGGAATTGGGATGGACCAGAAATTCCTGGAAAACATCTATCAGAAATTCACCCAGGAAAATGCCAATAACGCCAGAAAATATGGCGGAACCGGACTTGGAATGGCGATCACGCAACAGCTTACCACCCTGATGGAGGGTACCATGCACATCGAAAGTGAGAAAAACCGCGGGACAAAAGTTAATATCCTTCTTCGGTTGCCAATCGGTCTGGCAAGCGACCTGCCCACCCGTGCGGAAGTCCATACAAACCCGGAAATCCTTCGAAACAAAAAAATCCTGCTGGTGGAGGACAACCCTTTGAACCGGCTGGTGGTTAGAACCGTTCTGAAGATCCACGGGATTGCCATTACAGAGGCCAATAACGGCCGGGAAGCCATCGACCAGATGACGTCCAACCGGTTCGACCTTATATTAATGGACGTCCAGATGCCGATGATGGACGGCATAACCGCAACAAAAATCATCCGAAGTGAAATCAGTGCCGACATCCCAATTATCGCATTAACAGCCAACGCCTTAAGGAGCGAGCTGGATCACTGCATCGCAGCTGGTATGAACGATTTCGTTACCAAACCTTTCGATGAAACCACACTCATCCGGGTCCTGCTCAAATATCTTCAATAGGTCCCGATAATCCGCCAACCCTGTTTTGGCTGGTTATATTCAATTAAACCCAGCCAAAACAGGTTGAATTTTACAATTTTGGCTGGTTATAGAAGTTTATCACCAGCCAAAACCGACCTTATGAAAGGAAAAATAGTTGGACGGGAATTAGAAACCGAAGTATTGGCATCCTTCCCCAGGCACCCGGTTCGTGGCTTGATGCTTTTTCATATCTGGAGCAATTTCTGGACTCCTTAAACCAGAAACAAAAGGCTGGCAAAAGGGTTGTTTTTTTTGATGAGCTACCGTGGCTGAATACTCCGAAATCGAACTTTTTACCGGCACTGGAACATTTCTGGAATAGCTATGGATCGAAACAAAGTAACCTGATTCTGGTTGTATGCGGATCGGCAGCATCCTGGATGATTCAGAAAATTGTTAATTCCAAAGGGGGACTACACAACCGGATTACCAGGCAGATCAGGTTATTGCCGTTTACACTCAGGGAAACAGAAAGCTTTTTAATATCGCGGGGGATAAATTTAACGAGGTTCCAGATTATTTCGCTTTACATGGCCATGGGCGGAGTGCCATTCTACCTGATGCAGGCGGAACCAGGTCTTTCTACGGCGCAAATCATCGACCAGGTCTGCTTTTCAAAAGGGGGACTACTGAGGAATGAGTTTGACAAGCTATTCGCATCGCTGTTTGATAAAAGCGACCAGCACATCAGAATTGTGGAGGTATTGCAAAAGCACAGGTCAGGAATGAACCGAAACCTGATTTTGCCCGCTGCTAAAATTCCAAGCGGAGGTACGGCCAGTCAAATCCTCGAAGAGTTGGAGGAGTCAGGTTTTATTGCATCAACGATTCCATTTGGTAAAAAATCTAATGATGCCATTTACCGGATTACCGATGAATTTACGCTCTTCCATTTCGATTGGATAAAACCTTTGGGAAAAAGAGATCCGGGAGAGGGATATTGGCTATCCAGGCAAACTGACCCCAGGAATAGGGCCTGGGCAGGGTATGCATTTGAAGGAATCTGCATCAAACAGGTACAGCAAATCAAAAGTGCACTTGGGATTAGTATGGTCGAAACTTTTAATGGCCCCTGGTACTATCTTCCACAAAAAAACTCAATTGAAACCGGCGCTCAGATCGATTTGCTGATCGATAGAAAAGACGCCACCATGAATCTCTGCGAAATGAAGTTCTCGGAATCCGAATTTACCATTACGGCTGATTATGCAAAAAAGCTCCGGCAAAAGAAGGCCGTTCTCAAAGAGGTGACCAAAACAAGGAAGAATATCTTTATTACCATGGTCACAACTTATGGAATAGTGAATAATTCTCATTCCAATGAGGTGATATCTAATTCATTGACAATTGACTGCCTGTTCTGAAAATGGGTGGCATTTTCAGGTGGTTCGACCTTCCTCCCGTCGTCTCCACAAATCAAAATGAACTACTTACAATTCAATGATATTAATTCAGTATCTTTGATTATCCCCCATTGATTATATCAACCCATATTCTGTTGGAATGATTGCGTTACTCAGGCATTCGATCAATTTCTACTTTGGATTTGCTGTACTAATAATTTATTTAACCTCCTGCAGCAACGAAATTCCGCTGAATGTTCCCGGCGATCCTGTCCCGGTGGTATGGTGCATGCTGAATCCCAATGCCAATGAACAGTATGTAAGGCTCGGACGGAGTTTTATGAACGATCCGAATGATCCGTTAAAACCGCCCATCACTGATTCAACCGTTTGGAACCGGGCAATTACGGTGTATGTGGAGGAAATGCAGAACGGATTGCCATTAAAAATATTCTATTTTGATCCGATAACCTCTCCGCCAAAAGATACCGGATACTTCCCCAACGATAACCTTCGATTGTACCGGGCCATATTCAAGCCTAACCGGCTAAGCACCTACCGGATCTATGTGCATTTTGAGGATGATGACCGGATCGTGACCGGGACAACCCTGATCCCTGCGCAGCCATTAATATTGGATCCTCTCGAAATACCGGGTCGGAAAATTAATCTGCAATCTGGCGTACAGTATACCATGAGATGGAATCCGGCCGTAGGCGCAGGTATTTATCAGGGATGTTTCAGGGTCTTTTATGATGAGACGATCAACTCTCAGACGACCAATTTTGATGTGGTGGTCAAACAGGCGCCGTTACTGATTTTCGCCGATTTGGTTCAAATACAGATCCAGGCCAGCGGAGTACATTTTATCAATGAACTGTCGAGGCTCATACCGTTTAAGGCTAATGCGGAAAGATCCATTACCGGATTGCAGTTTCAGTTATTCACCGGCGGCGAAGAACTGGCCCTGCAGGTCTCGCCGGATCTTGCAACGACCACCATATCCAATTCATTAAACCAGTATACCAATCTTTCGCACGGGATTGGATTGTTTTCTTCATTGCAGTTGCAAACCATAAGTAATCTTGAATTATCAAATACAACTCTAAACGACATTGCCAGGAGCGAACAGACTAAAAACCTCGGATTCAGGGATGTACATGAGGGAGAACAAAAATAATATGAAAACTTTACTATTTTGGATATCCGTATCCTTTGTGGGATTGCTCTTTTCCTGCCAGAAGGTGGACCCTGTAGATCCGGGCATTACGGAATTAGATAAGGACATGGGAACGGTTCAGTTTAATTTTCCAATTCCAATCCGCAGAAATGTTCCGGTTGATCAGGTACACCGGATCGACCTCAGTGTGGCCATTAACGCTTACGACCTCTACCGGGGTGAATTCCTGGTAAGTGCTAACGTTTCCGACCTGGTACAAACCTATACCTTCAAACTTCACGAAGGTGATTATTATTTTCAGGCCGGAATCACCTGTTCCTGCGCGGGCGACACCTGTTTGTGGGATGGGTTTCCGGGCGGACAATGGGGTACCAAATGGACGCTCGATAAGTTTACCATCACTAAGAATCAGGTATTTGTTAAAGATTTGGTTTTCAACAATTAAGAATGAACCGTATTGGTTTCATATCGACATTAATTTTGATACTGGTCCTTTCGGCAGGCGCCGGATGCAAGAAAACCCTGGTGCCTGATCTGCTGCCCGGGGTGAGTATCACCGTAAAACCTGACCAAGGCCTTACCACTGACATTTTTGAAATAACCATCCTACCTCAGGTGCCGGCAAAAACTGGCCAGGAACTCTTCTATCGCTGGGATTGGGACAACGATGGCAGCTGGGATAATCTCTTTAGCACAGGTAATCAGATGAAGCACCGGTTTCTAAGCCCAGGTACTAAAACCGTTCGTATTGAATATGCTGACGGCATGAAACAGACTGATATCAAAACAGTACAAATATCTATCAGTCAGGGATTTTCAGCTCCACATCCCGATTTCAGGATTACTCCGGGGAAAGGAAATATTCTCACTGAATTCCATTTCGATGCTGGAATAACCCGGGACGATGAAGATTCGCTGGACCAGCTGATGTTCCGTTGGGATTATAAAGGAGATGGCACCTGGAATCAGCAGTTTTCGAAAAATCCGAAAGCCATTTACCGTTACACGATTCCGGGCATTTATCAGCCAAAACTTGAAGTTAAAGACCCTACAGGCCGAACAGCTTTAGTCAGCCATGAACTGATCATTAATATGGAAGACTCCCTGATTATTCCGGTTTTAACATTTAGTGATACGCTCATCCGAATTGGTGATACCATTCTGATCGGTGCCTCGGGCTCCTACCATTCTGCCGACAAGACTCGTAAATTACTGTATTCCTGGCTACTGCCAGAACGAGTGGAATGGACCACGCCCGCCATTGAAAATAAGTTGGCCGTTATCATGTCGAAAAAAGGTTCTGTGACTTTCGGGCTGAAAGCGATTGACCGGGAAACCGGTTTGTTCAATCAGGTGGTTAAAGAACTATATGTGGCCGATGAAAACCTTCCGCCCAAAGCAAAAATCAGGGCCGGATCGATTTATGGGAATATCCTGACCCGATTCTATTTCGATGCCTGGTCTTCGTCGGACGACTGGCTTGCTCCTTCGGAACTGAAGGTCAGGTGGGATTTTAACGGCGACGGATCATGGGATACCCCGTACTCAAAGGATAAGGAAATCCACCATCAGTATGACCAGCCCGGGGCTTATGTGCTTGGGCTGGAGGTTGCCGACGACAATGGAGCCATCGGCAGGGATTACAGAAACATTGTGGTCAGCGGAAACTCAAATGAAACCGGATATTTCAAGGACCCGCGTGATGATCAGTTTTATGGAACAGTGAAAATCGGGGATCAGTGGTGGATGTCACAAAGCCTGAATTTTGAGGTACCCGAAAAAGTTATACAGCATAGATTTGTGTACCAGCACATTTGCCTCTTCGAGAAACCCTATTGCTGCGATCAGTTCGGTAAGCTTTACCACATCGGAGCGGTGGTCACTAACCGGGCTGATGATGAATTGGTAACAGTCTGCCCGACTGGCTGGCGACTGCCTGCTCAGTCCGACTGGGAAACCCTGTTTACCTCCATTGGTGGCGAGCAAAACGCAAAGGAACTGAGGCAGGGCGGCAAATTTGATTTCAATGCGCTCGACCTGGGATATGCCGATTACTACTTTATTATGAAAGGAATTTCTCCGGTCGATACGGTTTATCAGTTTAAGGATACTTATCAAAGTTCCTGGTTTTTTTCAACTACGGAACCCTACGACCCCAACCATGCGCGGGTAGATATCTGGCAATGGGAAATCGACCGGGCAACGGAGAGTCTCTGGACCGGTTATGGCTCAACAGAGCTATACATGCAAGTGAGATGCATCAAGGAGAAATAGCTAATCGGTAACCTGAAAACCTGAGTTCCCGATTTAAAATTGAGAACAATAAATTTGCATTATACTTAAAAGTATTATACCTTTATGTATAATACCAAATAGTATAAAATGAATGTTTCACCATTTCAGTATGGGAAAATTGTTTCGGAGCGCGCTTTCGTAAACCGTACAAGGGAGAAGGAGCTTCTCTCTCATCATTTTAAGAGCGGCATCAACACCATTTTGATCTCCCCCAGACGATGGGGTAAAACCTCCCTGGTTAAAGAATCCATTAGGTTAACTCAGGAGAAAAGCATCAAATTTGTCTTTATTGATTTGTTCTCCATCCGTGATGAACAGGAATTTCTGACCACCTTTGCCCGTGAGGTCATAAAAGCTACAATGAATAAACGGGAGGAATTAATAAAAGATGCCAGAAGTTGGTTCAAACAACTTCTCCCGGTAATGTCATTTGGAATTGATCCTTCAAGTGAAATATCTATAAAGTTCAATTGGGAGGAAGCGCAACAACATCGGGATGAAATCATCAATCTTCCTGAAATCATTGCGAAGAAGAAGAAATTGCGAATTGTTGTCTGCCTTGATGAATTCCAGAATATTGCCAGATTTCCGGAAAATCTTTCTATCGAAAAGGAACTCCGGTCGTGTTGGCAGCATCATGAAAATGTGACTTACTGCCTGTTCGGGAGTAAACGTCACATGATGCTTGAATTATTTAATCAATCGGAGCGTCCGTTTTATCGCTTTGGCGATGTTATTTTGTTGGAAAAGATTGCAACGGCTGAATGGATGCCATTTATTACTGACCGGTTCTCCGAATCCGGGAAAACGATTTCCGGAGAACAGGCTGAATCTATCATACGGATGATGAAGAACCATCCCTATTACGTTCAGATGTATTGCGATTATGTTTGGACATTATCCAATGGCCCGGTTACCGGTGAAACCCTTGGCCATGCACTCGGAGAAATGATTGATCACACCTCCTTCATATTTCAGGAGGATTTGGAAAACCTGAGTATTACCCAATTAAACCTTCTAAAAGCCATTTCTGCCGGTGAAAATCAATTGACTGCGAAAGCCGTAATGGACAAATATAAGCTCGGAACGCCCCATAATGTTTCGAAAAACAAAAAGGTATTGCAGTTTAAGGACATTATTGATACACAGGGAAATCAACTCTCCTTTCTCGATCCATTGTTTGAGATCTGGCTGAAAACAATGTTTAAAGGTTCCAATTTCGGTTAAGCGAGATCCAGCGTAAAGAGCAGAAAAGGTCACTCAGGAGCTAGTTATCTACTTAATATTCAATTATTCTGTATTTCCTCAAAATTGGTTCTACTGCGAACTTTAACCTCGATGGCTGATCGAGGTAAACGGTTGTTTTACTGAAGCTGGATCTGCCACCAATCAGGCCAATGCCGTTTTCAACATTATCGTAAGGGTTAAAGTTGAAGTCGTTCATTCCATTCTTAAATTCCATGTAGGTATAAAAGGCCTGATTCCCGGTAAGTAAATCAATGCGGAACGGACCGAAATAACGCCGGATAATATCGGAACGCACTTTCAGGTTCTGATCAAGGATCTGAACGATAAGCTCATACGGGATCCTGATCTCGTAGTATTTTCCGTTATAATGGATCTCACTTACTTTTTGCAGAGAGAAAGTCTGAGTAACAGTCTTATCGGCATACTCTTCATTCATCTGAAAACTCAAATCAATTTCATTCCACACATCACCTGACCATTGCACCCGAAGTGGATTGTCGGGATAAATATAAATGTTGTACTGTGCCCGCTTGGGCGAATAGATTGTTGGAGGTTCCACCAAGGTAGTCTCACAACTGGCCATAGGCAGGCCCGGTACTTTTACTGCGACCGAAATGTCGCTAAAAAGCAGGTATTGTAATTCCAGCAGGTACGGGAGCCATGGGTTAAAGACATCCTGTAACAAGTCCTTTTCAAACCGGAAAACATCATAGCCTTCTGAATTAAAATCACCCTTTTCCTTATCCGGCACCACATAGCGATGCACAGGCAGGTTAATCATTTTCCGGTCCTGATTTCCTTTACCGATACTTTCACATCAACCGAATCGAAATAGATGGAGTCAGCATTCCGCGAAGTTTCATAGGGAGGCTTAACCCCCGAAAACAGGCGGCCGACCCTGATATAATGCACGGTATCATTGGAATCGATAATGCTGAATATAACCGGTTGGGTAACGAATCCATCCGTCTGGATAATCGGATTCTCTTCGCAGGCGGAAAAGAAAAGTCCCCCAAGAATCAAAATGCCGAGAATTTTTTTCATAACCAGGATGCTTCAATTGCGGGAGACAACCGATCAGAAAGGTACGAAATAATATTCAGAACGCCATTCTGCCCCACCCGCGGTCTTTGGGATTCCTGACTGGCAAATTCAGGATCTCGCGCCCGGTCTCCACATAATAGCGATAGTTGGCGATCGGGGTGCCATTCGGGATCCGGTGATCCAGTCCGAATACGCAACCGCCCTCGCGCATCAGCGGCTGCATTTTATACTCCAGCTCATCACGGATCGCCGTTTTATCCTGCCGCAAAACGTGCTTATCGATTCCTCCACGCATCACGATTTGCTTTCCAAATTTTTTCCTCACCTCAACGATATCCATCCCGCCGGCAGGCTCAAACGGATGCATTGAATTCAATCCGCAGTCGAGGAGGGACTGTAAAATAGGATTGATATTTCCATCGGAATCCATATCGAACAGGCGGGTACCCTTGGATGACAGCATATCCCAGATCTTGCGAAAATAAGGCTTCACCCAGAGGTCAACCTCGTTTGGCCCGATAAGCGGACCCGTTTTTCCGGCCAGATCCTCATGAACCGAAAGCTGGTCGATAATCAGCTCATCGCTTACCCGGTCCAACACTTTAAACGAAGTGTCTGTCATAGTTTTCATGATATCGGCGATCAGCTCGGGCTGCATAAAGTAGCTCAGGCATCCGTTCTCCTCACCCATCAGCTGCCTGGGCATATCGAATCCGCCCGGTATATATGCCACCACCAGATGCCCGGCTTTTTGCAGTTTCCGAGCCTGTTCCACCTGTTCCCAGTCAATCCGTTCATCGCGATATTCAAACAGTGGCTTCACTTTCAGCCATGAATCCATATCGGTTACCGGATAATCCATCGGCAGGGGTATGGTAGAATAGCCCTTCAGCAATTTAGTCCGGCGACCGAGGTCATCCAGTTTAATGATATGCTGATCATTTTCTTCCAGAATACGTTCTGCAGAACCCCCGAAAACGCCTGTCTGGCCGCCGCATTGAACCACCGGAACATAATCCCCAGTCGAAGGCGGTCATATTGATTTCCTCTTCAGATGCGCCCTGTTCCCTCCACTCCTTATCCAGGCCGATCAATGGCCCGAATAGCTCTGAAAACACAGGCCTTTCAAAGGACCCGAATGTCATCAGCTCCAGATAATCCTCCCTGCGATATCTCATTTCTCAAAAATCCGAGTAATCCGTCGGATACAGCAAACTCACATCAATATGGGAAACGGTATTCAGGTATTTTGGAAGGGCTTTTAATTTCGTCCACTCCGGAGAATTGGAAAATGAGTCCCAGTGGGCTTTCCGGCTGGCTTCGTCGGCAAAGCTGATCATATACATCAGGTTCGGCATTTTGGGTCCTGAGATGACCCGGGCGTAAAAAACAGCATTGAATTTAAGGCGTTCAAATAATATTATCTCTCCGCCGGCATTGAACATATCAACTTTGCTGTTGTGGTAAGCTTCCGTCGCAGATTCATAACTTCTTAATTCATAAACTCTGTTAGCCCTGGCACCCTCTAAAGCAGGTGCTTTGATAAACGGCATATCCTTAAACGCCTCCAGCAATACCGATTCAGTCCGCAGATAGGGTGGCTGATCAAAATTCGCATTCAGATACTCCTTCCCGGCGGTGAGGTATGTTTCATCTTTTGCAAGCTCTTCCTGAAGTGTCTGAAATTGGGAAAAAGAGGCAAACGGAATTAATAAAACAGTCCTTTTCAGGGTATCGGTCTCTGACAGTCTGGGTTTGAATACACCCGCATTTTTTATTCCCAGCCTTTTAATGGCAGGCAGGAAGGCAGCCTTGATATAGTTATCGGTTACCGCCTCTTGTTTGACACTAATAAAAGTGTAGGTTTTCAGCTGATAAAATTCTTTGGCACTCGCATCAGCGCTGCTAATCAAAGCAATAATGGCTGCCAGAAGCATCAGAAGTTTAAATGATTTCATAAGAAAATGGAATATTATTTCAGCTTTGAAGGTAGAAAAAATCAAATTAATTTGGTGATTATCAAAATGATGTTTACTTTTTTACTTTAAATACAGGCCCCCACCTGCAAAAAGACCACCTATGTCTGGAAAAATATTGATCGCTTTAATACTCTTGTGGCCGGCGGCTATCGTCGGACAAGAGCTCCATGTTACCTTTTCCGCAACCGGTGAAGCCACTTCAATCGACAGCGTAACGGCAACTAATCTTACCACAAACCAACGCGTGACCTTTCCGGGAAGTGCGACACTGGTGCTGTCGTCCGGGACAGGTATTGATGACTTTACTACCTTACCAGACGGCGGTATAATATTCCCAAATCCTTTCTCAGGCCGCTCAAGTATGATTGCAAAAATCTCCGGATCACAGCTGGTCACTATCAGGATTCAAAATTTACTCGGAGAGGTTGTATATAATTCTTCGATTCATCTCAGACCCGGCGATCATGAATTTTCGCTGATTACCGGTTCTGCTGGTATTTTCATCATCAGCATGATCACAGAACAGGGAACACTGAGTTTCAAAGCAATCAGTGACAGGCCGGCCGGGACGGAAACCCGGGTCGAATATCTGGGTATAAAAGAAAAAGTGCAACCGGGTTTGAAAAAAGCAGCGAACACCTATTTTCTTGGATACCAAACCGGCCAGATTATCCTGTTTAAATGTTACGGAGGAAATAATACCACTGTTGTTACCGATTCACCTGCTGCATCAAAAAATTATGTTGTCAGATTCGTATCCTGCAGCGACAAGGATGGAAAGAATTATCCTGTCGTTTATATTGGTGAGCAGACCTGGATGGCCGAAAACCTGGCCTATCTGCCAGCTGTCGTAAGTTCAAATTACAGGTCGGCAGGCCAGCCTTATTATTATGTCTACGACTACAACGGGGAAAGTGTAGCTGCGGCTAAAGTCACCGCCAAATATAAAACGTATGGAGTATTATATAACTGGTCGGCTGCTTGCAAATCTTGTCCACAGGGCTGGCATTTACCAGTAAAGGAAGAGTGGGAACAATTAATTATTAACCAGGGTGATTCCACAGCCCGTTCATTAGCCGAAACAACTATAAAACATTGGAAATCGTTCGCCGGCACAACAAATTCAAGTGGATTTACAGCCCTTCCCGGCGGAGCAACCGGGAATATATCCGGATCTCCGACTCAGGTTGACTTTGACGGGCAGGGCTACTTTGCAGAATTCTGGACGGAAACTCAGGGCATCGACTCCACTTACGGAATAACATCACCGTCAGCCTGGCACGTGTCTATCACTGGTGGCTGGGGGATGTACTGGACACTGGTCAACTTTTGGATGAATAATCAATCCCATTGGGTCAACAGCAAAGGGTACGGGTATTCAGTGCGATGCCTGTATGGAGTGGCTGCCAGTGTGAATACCATGGAAATAACCGGCATTACCGGCATTTCAGCACAGGGTGGCGGGGAGGTGACTGACGATGGAAATATGGCAGTGACATCCAGGGGCGTCTGCTGGAGCACTTTACAGAATCCAACAATCAACGATAATAAAACCGTTGACGGGCAGGGAACCGGATCATTCACCAGCTCATTAACCGGGCTGAATCCAAACAGCGGTTATTATGCCAGGGCTTATGCAGTTAATTCATATAGAGCCAGCTACGGTAAACAAATAATTTTCAAGACCGGCCCGGGCATCCCAACAGTAAAAACTTCGATCGTTTTGTCGCTGACTGAGTCCTCCGCAGTATCAGGGGGAACCATCACAAATAACGGCGGACTGGAGATAACGGATCGTGGTGTCTGCTGGTCACTCACAAGAAATCCTTCAGTCACTGACAACACAACATACGATGGTGATGGTGAAGGAAAATTTGTTAGCAGCATCACCCGTCTAAGTCCAAATACAACACATTATGTAAGGGCCTACGCCTCAAACAGCGCTGGAACCGCCTATGGGGACGAACGAGAATTCAGGACGGCCAGTGGCAGCTTTTTCTATGAAGGCAAGTCGTATCCGTATCGGCAATTCGGGAATCAAAACTGGATGATTGAAAATCTGGCTTACTTGCCGGCAGTATACACACCATCGGATGGAACTGATATCTCCCCCAGATATTATGTTTATGGATATAATGGAACCAAAACCAGCGATGCCAAAGCAACAGCCAATTATTCCAGTTATGGGGTCCTGTATAACTTTGAAGCATCAAAGACCGCCTGCCCCACCGGCTGGTATCTGCCAGGTGATTCCGACTGGATCCAACTAACAGACTACCTTACTGCCAACGGCTATGGTTTTGGCGGAGGGGGCATTGATATTGCCAAGTCGATGGCTGCAAAATGGGGCTGGAAGTTTTCCAACAAAGGCGGTACTCCCGGGTTCGATCAGGAAAGCAATGACAGCAGCGGGTTTTCAGTCGTTCCTGCCGGTAATCGTAACAGTTCAGACTTTTCGGATTTAGGCTCAGGTACATCATTCTGGACAATTGCAGCCAACGAGACTGCTATTATCAGATCGCCTATGATCTGGTATTCCCTTGAAAACATTACAACCAACGCATATGAGGACAACACTTACGGTCACTCGGTAAGGTGTGTAAATGGAGGAACCTACCTGGCCAAAATTACCACATCGGTACCCGAAAAACCAAGCGGCAGTTCGGTTTTGTGTGGTGGTAATATTATAGACGATGGAGAAACTGGAGTCAAAGCCCGGGGAGTTTGCTGGTCGATCAATAAAAATCCGACGGTACTGGATTCAAAAACAATTGATGGTTCAGGCAAGGGTAAGTTCACCAGTGAAATTACAGGATTGGGAGGTTACCAGACCTATTATGTCCGGGCTTATGCCATTAACTCAACCGGAACGAGTTATGGTACCAATGAGATCCTTTGGACTTCAGCAGGATGGCCAACCGTCACACCCGGATATCTGTCATCAATCAGGGATACTTCTGCAATCTCAGGAGGGATAGTGAAAAGCAACGGAGGCTATGCTGTCACTGCACGTGGAGTGTGCTGGGCAACCACAGAGAACCCAACAACATCAGACAACAGTACCCTCAATGGCTCCGGAGTGGGTGGGTTCTCAAGTCAGATTGTAAAATTGAAAGCACATACAACCTACTATGTCCGGGCATATGCCATCAACAGTGCAGGAACGGGATACAGCAATAATATCAGGTTCAGAACGGCTGACTCCAGCTTTATTTATGAAGGGAACAATTATTACTATAAAACCATCGGCTCGCAAATCTGGATGACAGAAAACCTGGCCTACCTGCCATCGGTCAATTACTACGACAGTAAATCTGCCACTTCCGGCCGCTATTACGTTTACGGGTACAACGGCACCAAGGTGGAAAATGCGAAAGCCTCTGAAAATTACAAAACCTATGGCGTGTTATACAACCGCCCGGCCGCTATGAAGGGTGCATCAGGGAGTTACTCTGTGCCCAGCGGGGTGAAGGGTATTTGCCCGGAAGGATGGCACCTGCCATCCGACGGGGAATGGGAAATCCTGATGAGTTTTCTCGGTGGCGGGAATGTTGCCGGAGGTAAAATGAAAGAACCAGGGGAGAGTCACTGGCAAGCGCCAAATACAGATGCGACCAATGAAAGCGGATTCTCAGCCTTGCCTGGTGGCAGTAATGACAATAACCTGGATTTCGCTGACCTGGGACGTTTAGCCCGCTTTTCTTCCTCCACTGATAGCAATCAATTCTGGAGTTCGCAGTGGGGGATGTTCAGTGAGAATGGGAAATTATTCCAATACAGTGGATATTATGAAGACGCATACTCTGTACGCTGCCTGAAAAACAATAACTAAGGATATCTAATTCCCGAACCACTTTTTCCTGATACTTTCAAAGGCCCCATCCGCCTTCATCGCATTCAGGTTGGTTTGCCATTGCTGAATAGTTTTTGCAGGCGTGTTTAATGAAAAGGCAATGTAAGCATCCATATTCAAGGCTTCAAAATGTTGAGTCAGGTCGCTAATCAACACTCCTCTTACATCAGCCAGCCATTTTATATCCTCTTCTGTCATAAGAAGCGCTTCAACCTTACCATCAATGAGCTGATTAAAGGCCTCTTGCGACGTGACAGAAGTTGCAACGATATTTGCAAAGTTATTCTGAATCAAGAAATCATGGGTATACCAACCTTTCGGGGTGGCTACTGATTTAAGCGCTTTTGCCTGTGCCAGTGTTTCAATTTTAATTCCCGATTTTGCGAGGGTATAAAAGACCGCTCTGAAGTTACATATTGGCCCCACCCACTGAAACATCGATTCGCGCTGGGGGGTGCGGGCAGTCGTAAATACGGCGCTGTTTGGCAGGTATTGCGGCGGCGTGTATGCATCGGTCCAGGTAGTCAGATTAATTTTATTGACATAACCATTTCTTGCCTGGATTGCGTTAACAACATCCACAGAGGAACCGACAACCCGGCGCGTGGTATCGTGACCGGTACCATAATTATAAGGAGGAGCAACCTCAGTAAAAAGCTGAATGGTTCCCGGAATGTAATCCGTTGGCATCAGGGGAAAATATTTCTTCATGATTAAAGCCGTCGTCCTGTTCTCAATAAGAATTTCGACAGCCTTCTGAACTTTTTCAACTACCGCATCGCTAACATCTTTTGAAAAGGCGATATAATAATAAACTGTGCGATAACGGGTAACCACATTAACTTCATTCAAATAATAACCCGATGGGAGTGCAGAAATCAGGTGGAAAAAATCACTGGCAATAAACTTCACCTCACCATTCATAAAACCAGCTAATGCAGTGTCGTATGTGTCGTAAAAACGCAGGTTCTGAAAACCCAGATTCTCAAGGGTGGTTGTTTCCAGCCAATTCCTGACCACCGCAATGGATCCGATATTTTTGGAAGCTTCAATGCTCAGGGGGAAGGTAAGTCCCTGATTTCCCTTGGCGAAAATGCCATACATACCCTGACTTATAGGGCCTGCCCATTTGAAAAGATCTTTACGTTCGGCAGAATAGCCTACCGTTAAAAGTGCACGGTTTGGCCCAGTCAGCGTGGCGGCATAGGCGTCATCCCATGAGACGGAAATATTTTTAACCAGATCGACTCCTGCCATTTGCATCGCCGTATCGGCTATATCTGTATCGATTCCAACCATTTCGCCATTTTTCAGGAAACAGTTCGGTGTGAATTCAATTCCGGATAACTGGATTGGACTTGGTTTGACTTCTTCTCTGTGACAACTGTTGATCGCAAATAGTGCGACAAGAATCATAGATGAAAGAGAAATCGAAAATAGTTTTGTTCTCATGGTAAAAAAGATCTAAAATGTTCGGTGAGCCAATATTCCAATATAACTGCACAGAACGTGCCAAAAAGAACCGAAAGGTCAAGCAGGCTTTGAAATGTTGCTTAAATCACTCTGCCTGAGCTACAAGAAAATTTCGGATATTTTCGGAGAGAAAAGATGCCATTGAAAAAATCGCACAAACCTGCGGAATAATCAGTTATAGTTTACTAACCTCGGCCTTGAAGTACTCCTGAACCTTCTGGCCGTATCTGATAGATCGCAGCATGTATGTTGGATGAACCGGCAAGTATTGTACATATATAATTGTAGGTAGTGGTGGTGATTTCCTCACACTTTAATTTTTGAGCATCATTGGGGGAAAAAACATACAGACCGACAACAACAGGTTTTCTGAATGTCATGTTTTAATATTTTTTTAAAAGTACCGTAATTGTTAAAAATAGTTGGATGTCAATGGGAAATTTTTACAATCAGATATGCATCAATTCTGTAACTTGGTGGCGTAAAATTAAGGATGTCCTACCTGATAATAATATTTGAAAATCATGAAAAACAGACGCGACTTTTTAAAGCAAACCTCCCTGATTATTGCAGGTGGCCTGATAGCTCCAAAGGTTTTAAGTTCAGAGATGATGCTGCCGTCAGCCGGTAAAAATATCGGACTGCAGCTTTATTCCCTGAGAGACATGATCAGCAAATCGGGAATTCAGGCAGTGCTCGAAGCGGTTGCCAAAATAGGATACAGGAACCTGGAGGCCGCTGGGTACGGCGACGGCAAGCTTTACGGGCTGGAACCGGCAGATTTCAAGAAAAGAGTCGACGATCTGGGAATGAAATTCACCAGTTCGCATGTCGGCCACAACTACTCCAAAGCAACCGAAGCCGAAGTGATGGCCTGGTGGGATAAAACTATCGAGGCCCATCATACCGCCGGCGCAAAATATATGGTGCAGGCATCGATGCCGGTAAATGAAAAAAGCAAGATTGAGGATCTGCAGTTGTACTGCGATTATTTCAGTATGGTAGGCGAGAGATCATCCAAGGCAGGCATCGGTTTCGGATATCACAACCACACCGGCGAGTTTAAGAAAATCGGGGAAAATGTTATTCTGGATTATATGCTGGCTCACGTCAACAAAAAGGATGTTTTCTTTGAACTTGATGTATACTGGTGCCATGAAGGCGGTGCAAACCCGGTTGAATATCTGAAGAAATATGCCGGTCAGTTCAGGCTGACACACATCAAGGACGAAAAAGAAATCGGCGCCAGCGGAAAAATGGATTTCAAATCGATATTCGAACAAATGAAAGCCGACGGCATAAAAGACTGGTATGTGGAAATCGAGGAATACACCAATGGTGATGCGGTAGCGAGCGCACAGCAGAGCTTCGATTACCTGAATAAGGCCGCGTACGTAAAATAGCCTGGCAAATGCGAAAGTGATAATGAGTAATGATGAAATACATAATAATCTAATCAGAAAACTTCAAGAGGAGCATGCTTTCTGGTCTTATGAAGAGACTGGAATTAACAACATTTCAGATGATTCTCTCATTGCCAAGGTACTGTTGCATCTGGATATTGATGATGTAATACTCCTTTTTAAGATTTATCCAGGAAACAAAATTCAAAGGGTTTGGAAAGAGCAGATGCTTGCCCAGGAACCTTTATATCATGGACTGAACAGGCTTTACGCTTTCTTGCTTTTCAATATCAAGCACCCCGACAGATATATAAGGGACTTTAAGAACAAGCGATATAAATCAGTAATATGCAAGGCCTGACTGAGCAAACCAATAAAATATTTGAGGCAGTATCATTACTCGACTCTATCAACGGGTATACCCTTATTGGAGGTTCCGCTTTATCTTTGCAGATAGGTAAGAGGCTGAGTGAGGATCTGGATTTTTGCAAGTGGTCCACAAATCTGAAGACCGACCGGCCAACTGTCAACTGGCCACAGATCCAGAAAGAACTTGAAACTGTTGGAACTGTTGAGAAGATTGATGTTCTGGGATTTGATCAGGTAAATTTCATCGTTAACGGAGTGAAAATCTCTTTTCTGACCAAGCAAGAAAAATTAAGTCCCGTTACCGGTATCATTCCTATCCTTAACAATATTAAGGCTGCTGACCTTGATTCCATTGGCGTGATGAAGATAGAAGTCATGTTAAGAAGAACTGAGTGGCGCGATTATTATGATATTTATTGCCTGCTTATGGAAGGCAAATCAATAAAAGCAATGGTTACCGGAGCAGGTATCTATTCCGATCATCGATTAAAATCAAGAGACGCATTGAATTTCTTATCCAACAGCCATAATTACAAAAAGGAGAAGAACTTTGAGCTGTTGAACCCAGCGTATGATATTGATGGTAAGGAAATCGAAGAATTGATTAAAGTCACCATCAAAAGAGAGTATTTCCCTGATAATGCTTACGGCTCGCCGAGATAGGCACCGGTCCTCTGGCAATAATGCTACCTTTGCCGAAAATACTTGTGAATGAGCTCATTTGAGAATTTAAATTTATCGAAGCAATTACTGGCCGCTGTTGTTGAGCTGGGATTCGAAAGCCCAACCCCCATTCAGGCCGAGGCTTATTCCGTTGTTCTTTCAGGCAAAGACCTGGTTGGTATCGCCCAAACCGGTACAGGCAAAACGTTTGCCTACGTTCTCCCGCTTTTAAGAGATCTTAAGTTTTCGAAAGATATCCCTCCAAAAGTTTTGATTCTGGTTCCTACACGTGAACTCGTGGTTCAGGTTGTTCAGCAAATTCAAAGTCTGACAAAATACCTTAATGTCAGGGTTCTGGGTGTTTTTGGCGGGGTAAACATTAATACCCAGCGGCAAAATCTGGCCGAAGGCGTCGATATCCTGGTCGCTACTCCCGGCCGGCTGTATGATCTGGCCGTGAATGGAGCCTTGCTGTTAAGAAACGTGAAAAAGCTGGTCATCGATGAGGTGGATATCATGCTCGATGAAGGGTTTCGTTTTCAGCTGACCAACATCTTCGACCTGCTGCCGAAATCGAGGCAGAACATTATGTTTTCGGCAACTATGACCGAAGAGATCGATGCCCTGATTGATGATTTTTTTATTGCCCCGGTCAGAATCTCAATCGCCGTGAGCGGCACTCCGCTGGAGAATATTTCGCAGTCCGCTTATCCGGTCCTGAATTTCAACACTAAAATCAATCTGCTGAAACTCTTTCTGGCCGATAAAGATGAGTATAAAAAGGTGCTGGTTTTTGTCTCCACTAAAAGCCTTGCAGACAGGCTGTTTACTGCATTGGAAGAGAATCTGGGAACTGAATGCGATGTGATTCATTCGAATAAAACACAGACTTTCCGGCTGAAAACGATCCAGCATTTTGAAAAGGGGAAAAGCCGGATTTTAATTGCCACCGATCTCATGGCGCGTGGGCTCGACTTTGAGAAAATAACACATGTCATCAATTTTGATGCTCCTTCCTTTCCCGAAAACTATATGCACCGGATCGGAAGGACCGGCAGGGCAACTCATCCGGGTAAATCGATCCTGTTTTTCACCGAAAAGGAGGAAGCCGCAAAAGAGGCTATCGAAACATTGATGGATTATAAGATTCCAGTAGTTGAATTTCCGGATGAGGTTGAAATTAACCAGGAACTGATTCCCGAGGAGCGCCCCAAAAGCATGATGCCCAACCCGAACCGCAA
>CAILAQ010000451.1 GCA_903832165.1 uncultured Bacteroidota bacterium
GTGGAACGGAACCGAATGGGAACGCATGGGAAAAGCTACCCCGGTAATGACAGTTCTCTCCTATACCATTCCGGGGATGCCTTTGGTTTACAGCGGTCAGGAGGCCGGTTCAACCAAGCGTCTGAAATTCTTTGAAAAAGATCCGATTGAATGGCCCGCTCATCCGTTTTTTGCACTTTACCAGCAACTCGATAAGTTAAAAAAGAGTAATCATTCCCTTTGGAATCCCGGTTTTGGCGGTAATTACCTGAGGCTTGCAACCGGCGTTGACAAGCAGGTTCTGGCATTTAAAAGGGAAATCGGCACCAATTCCGTTATCGTGGTTCTTAATCTGAGTGCGCAACCCGCAACGGTTATGCTATCTCCGGAAACCGCCGGTGGCAGATACACAGAATATTTCAGCGGCAAAAAGAGCAAGCCCGCTTCAGCATCAATCCAGATGGAGCCATGGGGATACCTTGTTTATACAAAATAAATTTCAAAATGCTTAGGATCAGACTAACAGGTATTTTAATACTATTATCTTCCCTTGCTTACGGTCAACTCTTGATTTCACAGGATATGGTACCCCCTACTCCGCCAACCAAAGTTTATTATTCGGTGTTTGTGCAGTCTTTTTATGACACCAATGGCGACGGGATCGGTGACCTCAGGGGATTGGTGTCCAAGCTGGATTACCTCAAAGACCTCGGCGTTCATGGCCTTTGGCTGCTTCCGGTGCACCCGTCACCAAGCTATCACAAGTATGACGTTTCCGATTATTATGGTATTCATCCTGATTACGGAACGATAGAAGATTACCGAACGCTGGTGAAAGAAGCTCATAACAGGGGTATGACCATACTCCTCGATCTGGTTATCAACCATACTTCCAACCGGATTAAATGGTTTCAGGAGGCCTCCTCCGATCCGTCAGGCAAATACAGGAATTATTACGTTTGGTCTGATAAAAAGGCCGATTTCGATGCCGAGCCATTTCACTGGCATGCAGTCAGGGATTCCAAAGGCAAGCAGTTACCCGGTCCGAAATACTATGGATTTTTCTGGTGGGAAATGCCTGATCTGAATTACGACAACCCCGAAGTGAGGAAGGAGATTTTCAATATTTCAACTTTCTGGCTGAAAGATATAGGAATCGACGGCTTCAGGATTGATGCCGCGAGATACATCTATCCTGAAAATCAACAGGAGAAAACCATTCAATGGTGGAAAGAGTTCCGCCAGCAAGCCCGGAAAATCAATAAGGATGTGATTATCCTGGGTGAAGTCTGGGGCCCGGCCAAAGATATTGCACCCTATTTAAAGGATGGAATGACTGCCTGTTTCAATTTCCAGCTCGCCGACAGCATCAGGCTCAGCATGCAGGAGGAAAAGGACCATTATATACTGCAAACCTGGTGGCAGATCCGGGATACCTACAAAAAACAGAATAATTTTTACGAGGATGCACTCTTCCTTTCCAATCACGACATGAACCGTATCATGTCGGATATTGGCAATAAAACCGAAAAGGGGAAAGTCGCGGCAACTCTTCTGCTTACCCTGCCCGGCAATCCTTTTATTTATTATGGCGAAGAAATCGGAATGCTGGGACTGAAGCCGGATGAATATATCAGGGAGCCGTTTCTCTGGAACATGGAAGGGGAAGATAAAGGGCAGACTACCTGGGAAAAGCCTTATCAGAGCACTTCTCAGACGGTTAAACCATTACGTTACCAGTTAGAGGATCCAAAGTCACTTTATCATTTCTACAAGAAACTGATTAATCTGAGAAATAATACTTCAGCATTGAATGAAGGAACCTTTGAGCCATTCATTCAGGACAACCGGAAAGTTCTTGCCTTCTACAGGGGATCGGGCAAAGAAATGGTCCTGATCATCATGAACCTTAGCAAGGAAATTCAGCATATTGTAAGTCCTGGAGGCATGGAGGGTTACCACATGCTGCTTGGCACACATGATGTATTTAAATCAGGAGGCGGAGCCATTTATCTCCAGCCTTACTCTGTGTTTATTCTTGAAACAACCAAATAGCCAAATAAACAAAATAATGAGCGGATTTTACGGATCAATTTCGAAGCATGATGTGGTATCAGAGGTATACTACGGCACAGATTATCATTCCCATCTTGGCACCAAACGAGGCGGGATGGCCTTTTTTAACAGCCTTACGAATGCATTCGAACGATCGATACATAGTTTGGAGAACAGTTATTTCAGGAATAAATTCGAAGATGAGATCGGCCGATTTTCCGGGAACAGCGGAATTGGAATTATCAGTGATACCGATAGCCAGCCTATTTTGCTGAATACCCATCTCGGGATGTTTGCACTGGTAACAGTCAGCCGGATAAATAATATCGATGAGCTCACAAAAC
>CAILAQ010000452.1 GCA_903832165.1 uncultured Bacteroidota bacterium
CCTATGATCCATTTTATTCCCTTCCCCCTCTCCCGCGCTCGCTGCGCTTGCGCTCCACTCTCGGGAGAGGAGCACTCCGAGGTTCATTTAGCACTGAATACCTGTCACCCGTCACCTGTCACCCGTCACCAGTCATAAAAACTAAAACATCAATAATATGAAAAGTCAAGTTACCGTCGGTATCGATATCGGTGGCACGAACACCAAGATAGGTGTTGTGAGTACCGATGGAAAAATTCTGGCACACAGCAGAATTACGACTGCCAGTTATCCTAAGATCGCAGCCTTTGTAAGCGCTTTGGATTCAGAGATACGCAGTCTGCTGGAAAAATCCGGTGATGTGGAACTGGCTGCCATAGGAATTGGTGCGCCAAACGGAAACTATCTGAAGGGGACTATTGAGCAGGCGCCGAATCTGGCATGGAAGGGGGTTGTGCCGCTTTGTGATATGCTCAAAAAATTCTTCCCGGTACCGGTGGTCTTAACGAATGATGCCAATGCGGCAGCGCTGGGTGAGATGATTTACGGCGGCGCCAAAGGGATGAAGAATTTCATCATTCTCACCCTTGGAACCGGACTGGGCAGTGGAATCGTCATTAATGGCGAACTGGTTTATGGTAAGACTGGTTTTGCCGGAGAAATGGGTCATCTGACGATGGAACCGTTTGGACGTGAGTGCGGCTGCGGACGCGAAGGATGTCTGGAGACTTATGTTTCAGCTACCGGAATAGTAAAAACCGTTCAGGAATTGTTTGCCGAGAGGCGCGATCCAAGCCCGATGAGAAAAATTGCATACGATAGTTTAACTTCTAAAATGATTGCCGAAGCTGCGGACAAGGGCGACCAGATTGCTCTGGCAGCCTTTGAGCAAACAGCAGAAATGCTGGGCCTGGCTATTATTAATGCAGCAGCCTTTTGCAGCCCGGAAGCAATATTTCTTTTTGGCGGACTGGCACAATCGGGCGATTTATTACTCGACCCTCTTAACCGGTTTGTTGATGAGAACATCATGGGCTATTACCGCAAGTCATTCAAAATAATACAATCGTGCCTAAGCGAAGCTGACGCTGCCATTCTCGGTGCCAGCGCGCTCGCGGTGAAAGCAATAAGAACATAAGACAAGAGACAGAAGACAGAAGACAGAAGACAGAAGACAGAAGACTGTTTGGCAGAAGCTAAAATTATTAACCAATCATTTTATCAACGAGTTACTACATCATGAAAACCATATTAGTCCCATACTTGATTTTATCCTCTCTTATTCCGGAGATGACGGAAGTCTCAAAAGCATTGGATAACCTGGGGAAGGGTTTTGCCATCGACTGCGTAAACTGGCCGGGATATGAGTATCAGCCCAAAGTAACCTTCAATATAGCCTATGGCGAGAAGGAAATATATATCAAGTATTATGTTCATGAGCAATATGTTATGGCTCAGAAGGAAAAATCAAATGAATCGGTTTGCGAAGATTCCTGTGTGGAGTTTTTTGTATCTCCGGATTCCGACGGCATCTATTATAATTTCGAATTTAATCCTATCGGCACCTGCCTGGAGGGCAAAGGCACCGGTCGGGCTGACAGTAAGAAAGTGGATCCTGAGTATATCAGCAAGATAAGGCGGTTGGGAACCATGGGAAGTGTTCCGTTTGATGAGAAAACCGGAGATCAGTACTGGGAGCTTACGGTGGCCATTCCGCTGGAAGCTTTTGCCGGTAAGGATATTAAATCATTGCCAGGCAAGGTTTTCAGGGCTAATTTTTACAAGTGTGGCGATAAGCTGACGCGGCCGCACTACCTCACCTGGAATCCGGTTGGTACTCCGAGTCCCGATTATCACCGTCCTGAGTACTTCGGCACTATACAGTTCGCTGACGCTCACAAATAGGTTCGCTGACGCTCACTAACAGGCTCCCTGCGGTC
>CAILAQ010000453.1 GCA_903832165.1 uncultured Bacteroidota bacterium
CTTTTCCATTTGAAAGGCTGACCCACCGGACATCGGTACGGTACCCATTTTCCTGGGGCCGTATATAGGAAGTATACATGTCCTTCACACTACTCTTATAAAGATTTATATAGGAGGCGGTTTTACGGTCCCAGTAGTTTTCTCCGGGCCCACGGCCAAACCATTTTACATGTTCAAATTCATTATTGAGAACCATATTCAATCCTATCCGGGGTATTTCAGGCAGGGAGTCACGTTTTTTCTCAAACTGGTATTCCACCATGATATCACCTGTACCAAAGATCTTATACCTGATTCCCAAAAGTGCAAATAAGCCGGAAGAATCTGAAAGGGTAAATTCAAAGTCGGCCATAGCTATTTTTGGATCCGGCTGTTCAAAACGAGAGCTCACGATTTTAGCATTTTTGCCGGCATCTTTCCAGATGGCACTGCGCTCCGGCAAATTATTTCCAAAATCGTTATCAGTAGGAGCTCGCCAGAAGTCTGGTACCAGAGGCTCTTTCACCAGCTCACTGCCTTTAAACTTCAAGGAGACCATTTGTCCTTTGGCCACATCAAAGGATACCGAGAAATCTTTGCCTTTGAGTGTGGTAATTCCGTTTATAACTGATTTTTTAAGATCCCCATATTCAGCTAAAGGTATCAGCTGTCTTTCTTTGTACAGCGGAAGCTTGAACTGGGCGGTGGCGCATACCTGTCCGGCAGGCAATATTGTCCATGCTTCAGTCCGGATTACAGACAGATTCAAAAAATATTCCTGACCAGATTCCGGAACCGGCAATTTGTAATTCAGGTCCATATTGGCAGTTCCACCTGCAGGCAGGTCGGAAATATCGGCCACACCTCCGTCAATTTGCCTTCCATCCTGATCGATGCTCCAATGAAGCCGGAAGGATGAAAGATTTGTAAAGTTATATCCGTTAAGAAGCTTAATCTTTCCGGTATTCAAATCTAAGGGGACAAATTTTACATACTGATAAACTTTCCGGACTTCGGTAAGTGCCGGGTGAGGTGTCCTGTCAGGATTAACCAGTCCGTTAATGCAGAAATTCCCGGAGGTCGGGGTACCTAATGGTCCATAATCTCCTCCGTAGGCCCAAAATCTCTGTCCCTTATCATTCGTTTTTGTAATACCCTGATCCACCCAATCCCAGATAAATCCCCCCTGCAAAATCGGATGAGATTCGATAACATCCCAGTAATCCTGAAGGTTTCCTGTGGAATTACCCATAGAATGGGCATATTCGCACATAATGAGCGGTCTGTCATTTTCAGGATTTTCCGCATATTTCAGGAGGTACTCTATTTTGGGATACATCGGGCACCATATATCGGTATGCCTCTCTGTTGTATTGGTAGATTTCTATGCACGTTCATACTGCACCGGTCTTGACGGATCGCGTTTTTTAATCCATTTATAATCAGCCAGCATATTGCTTCCATCGCCAGATTCATTACCAAGCGACCAAATGATTATTGATGGATGGTTTTTATCTCTTTCCACCATCTTTATTGTCCGGTCGAGGTGAGCTGCTGCCCACTCCGGACGGTCAGCAAGGGTGGTA
>CAILAQ010000454.1 GCA_903832165.1 uncultured Bacteroidota bacterium
ATCACCTGTTGACTGGGTCTTTTCCTGGATATAATCGGTAATTTCTGTAACCTCATCCATGGTGATCTCATTTTTGCCGGAGGAGATATAGAGCAGAAGATTTCCGGCGCCTTTGATATCGTTGTTGTCTAACAGCGGCGAATTCAAGGCTTCTTCAACGGCCTTTTGCGCACGGTTATTGCCATTGGCAATCCCTGTTCCCATGATCGCCACGCCACTGTTCCTCATGACCGTTTTAACGTCTTCGAAATCAACATTGATATAGCCGGCCACTGTGATGATTTCGGCGATTCCCTTTGCAGCGGTGGTAAGCACATTATCGGCGCGGGTAAAGGCCTCCGAAAGTGGCAGGTCGCCGCACAGCTGTCGCAATTTGTCGTTGCTGATGATCAGCAGGGCATCAACGTTTTGCTTCAGCTGGCGGATGCCATCTTCAGCCGATTGACGGCGTTTCCGTCCTTCAAAAGAAAATGGAATCGTGACAATACCTACGGTAAGAATTTCCAGTTCTTTTGAAATCTGGGCAATTACAGGAGCGGCACCGGTTCCGGTACCGCCACCAAGGCCAGCCGTGATGAAGAGCATTTTCGTTCCTTTATCGAGGACGGCCCTGATGTCGTCGGAATTTTCGAGAGCAGCATTACGCCCTACTGAAGGGGCGGCTCCTGCGCCCAGCCCGCCGGTAAGATTGGCGCCCAGCTGTATTTTTGTAGGAACAGGGCTCGATTCCATGGCTTGTGCATCGGTATTACAAATAATAAAATCCACCCCCCTTTATCCCTTGCTGGTACATGTGGTTCACGGCATTGCTGCCACCCCCGCCAACGCCGATAACTTTAATGATAGAGGACTGGTTTTTAGGTAATTCGAATTTTAGCATATTGGCCATGATGTTATTTTTTTAATTGGATAAAAGTATCAATAAAGAAAATTAAAAAACGAGGTTATTTATTTAGTTATCAACGTATGATTGTTAATAAGCGGATCATTCAACATCTTCCTCAAAAATGTTTCTGATTTTGTCGAGAAAAATTTCGGGAAAGCGCCTGGTTGGCTTTGATGCATCTCTGACTTTTTTCTCTTTCACCTTTTTTTTCTTGTCGACCGGCTCTGTAATTTCAGGCTGAAACAAGGGTTCTTCCGGTTTATTTTTTTCAACCTCTTTCTGGTACCGGCCGATTCCTTCGATCACCAGGCCTACCCCTGTTGCATACATCGGGCTTCCCATTTCGGTCACGACATCGCTCGACAGATGCTCGTTCGGATAGCCGATACGGGTATCGAGGCCTGTCATGAATTCAGTTAATTGTGCGATATGTTTAAGTTGGGCCCCGCCGCCTGTGAGTACAATGCCTCCGATCAGTTTTTTCTCGTACCCTGAATTTCTGATTTCGTAATAGATGTGTTCAATGATCTCCTCCATCCGGGCCTGAATGATCGAAGCGAGGTTTTTCAGACTGATTTCCTTGGGGGCCCTTCCACGCAGCCCGGGGATTGCAACAATCTCTTCTTCACGGTTTTCGCGGGCCAGTGCCGAGCCGAATTTCACTTTTAATTCTTCGGCATGTTTTTTAATGATGGAACAGCCCTCCTTGATATCCTCACTTATTATTTCGCCTCCAAGAGGAATTACCGCAGTATGACGGATTATTCCGCTGTGGAATATGGCGATATCTGAAGTTCCCCCGCCAATGTCGACCAGTACGACACCTGCCTCTTTTTCGTCTTCGCTGAGCACGGCTTCGGCTGAAGCCATTGGCTCTATAATCAGTTCAACTACTTCGAGACCGGCTTTTCGCACGCATTTATAAATATTTTTTGCAGCAGCGGTTTTCCCGATGATGATATGGAAGTTGGCTTCGAGCGTGCTTCCGATCATTCCTTTG
>CAILAQ010000455.1 GCA_903832165.1 uncultured Bacteroidota bacterium
CTCTCCCCGGAGGAAGGCCTTCAGCTGAAGGAATACCTTGACGGACGGATGATCGATCCGGGCTTTGCCGATGATATGGCATCAAAAGGATATATTATGCCGGCTGAAGAGGAAAAGCGCCTTTACCGGCTGAAATACCTCGATTTTCTGGATGCCCGGGAAAAGGATGAAGTCCAGATTTTCTTCGTTCCGAATTATAGCTGTAATTTTGCTTGTACCTACTGTTATCAGGATGAATACGCCAATCCTTTACAGTCGTTAAGCAAGGAAATTGTTGATTCATTCTTCAGCTATATTGCTGTTGAATTCGCCGGCCGGAAGAAGTATATCACGGTTTTTGGCGGGGAACCTCTTCTGAACACACCCAAGCAAAGAGAATTGATTGGTTACCTGCTGGAAAAATCGAATGAGGCCAATCTGGAAGTCTGCGTGGTTACCAACGGTTTCTGGCTGGAGGAGTATGTCGATATACTCAGTAAAGGAAAAATCAGGGA
The DNA here is from genome assembly GCA_903832165.1 of uncultured Bacteroidota bacterium. Taxonomy (GTDB): domain Bacteria; phylum Bacteroidota; class Bacteroidia; order Bacteroidales; family UBA12481; genus UBA12481. Next base: position 495 of record CAILAQ010000455.1, read on the forward strand.
GATCCAGGTTACTCTTGACGGAACAGCCTCTGTGCATGATAAGCGAAGATTCCTCAAGGGTGGCGGACCAACATTCGATAAGATCGTATTGGGCATTGATGCCTGTCTGGCTGCCAAAATTCCGGTTAATCTACGGATGGTTGCTGACAAGGAAAATATTGATGACCTTCCTGGTTTGGCGAAATTCGCCATCGACCGGAAATGGACAATAAACCCCTTGTTTAAAACACAACTGGGTCGTAATTATGAACTCCATCATTGTCAGGCAACACAGGATAAATTGTTTTCAAGGATCAGCCTGTATGAGTCGATTTTTGATATGATACAGGACCATCCATATATTCTTGAATTTTATAAACCGGCTTTTTCGGTCTCGAAATTCCTGGCCGAAAATGGCAATCTTCCTGATCCTCTTTTTGATGGCTGTCCGGCCTGTAAAACGGAATGGGCATTCGACTATACCGGTCATATTTTCCCCTGTACAGCAACTGTTGGCAAGGCAGATGAGTCACTCGGCACTTTTTACCCGGATATTAACCGGAACAATGAACGGATCAGCGAATGGGAAAACCGCGACGTAACCGCCATTGATGCATGTGCCGGATGCAGTCTGCAACTTGCTTGCGGGGGAGGCTGCGGATCGGTCGCCAAAAACCGTACCGGCCAGGTCTGCACCACGGATTGCCGACCCGTTAAAGAACTGCTTGAACTAGGGTTTGCAGCTTATCTCAACACCTGAGACACGAGACACGAGACACGAGACGAAAGACAAGAGACAAAAGACAAGAAAGAGGAAAGACAAATGAAAGAAATTATAGCTGCTGAATTCGAAAATGAAGTAATAGCCGGCGGCAAAGTTGTCCTGGATTTTTACTCAACCGAGTGCCCGCCGTGCGAAGCCCTTGCACCGAAATTTGAGGGTTTGGCCGGCTTGTATGGCCATCAGATCAAATTTGTAAAAATGTTTCGCCAGCAGAATAAGCAGCTGGCAGAGCAACTGGGCGTAAAATCTTCGCCAACCCTGCTGTTTTTCGATAAAGGCGTTCAGCTTCCCGGCATGTTGTCCGGAGGTATTAAGAGGAGTGACATCATTCATCATCTGGATAATATGCTTTCAGCTGATCAGGTGAACGAGATAAAAGGAAAGATCAAACCAGTAGTTACAGATTTTGATGTTCTGATCCTGGGTGCCGGACCCGGAGGCCTGACAGCAGGTTTGTATCTCTGTCAGTCGAAAATAAATACTGTTCTTATCGATATAGCATTACCCGGTGGTCATGTTTCCACTACTCATGAGGTATCCAATTATCCCGGTTTTATTGATCCTCAGCCTGGTTATCTGCTTTCACACAACATGTCGGAACAGACAAAACTGTGCGGCACTTCCTATAAAGTGGCCGTGGATGTTACCAAAGTCGACCTGGAAAAGAAAGAGGTTGTTATTGATGAATTCGAAACGGTAAGGGCAAAAAAAATAATTATAGCTACAGGCACCTCGCCAAACCTGATGGGTGTGCCGGGTGAGAAAGAGTTGAAAGGCAGGGGGATATCCTATTGTGCCACCTGCGACGCGAAATATTATGGTGATAAAGAGGTCGTTGTCATCGGTGGTGGAAATTCAGCCGTTGAGGAGGCTGATTTTATCAGCAAGTTTGCCGGTAAAATCACCATGGTTCATCAGTTCGATAAACTCAGTGCCAACAAACAGGCTCAGGAAAAACTGTTTGCTAACCCGAAAATAAGTGTGCTTTTCGAGACCGAACCCAGAGGATTCAAGCGCGTTGGAGATAAAATGGTCACCGAAATCGAGGATCTGAAAACGGGCGTAAGATCTGAACTGGTGAGTGACGGCGTTTTTGTGTTTATCGGCATGAAACCTAATATCAGCCTGTTCAAAGATAAACTGGAACTCGACCAGTGGGGCTATATTAAAACCAATGAAGATATGCGGACCAGTGTGCCTGGAGTATTTGCAGTTGGCGATGTCATCAGCAAAAAATACCGCCAGATTACCACTGCTGTTGCGGATGGAACAATTGCCGCCATTGTTATTGCCAAAGAATTAGACTAACCAAATAAACCAAAATAGCCATGAACGCAAATCAATTTATCGTGGAGCGGGTGAGTCCTTTTGATGTTGAAACTACCGTTGAAAAGGTTGTGCAAGCTGCTGCTGACAAGGGATGGCAGAACCCAACCACCCATAACCTTCAGCAATCACTGGCCAAATCAGGAAAAGAAGTCCGGCCTGTTCAGGTGGTCGAAATCTGCAAGCCTGAATTTTCGGGCAAGATGCTTGAAGGTAGTAACGAAAGGATCGTTTCCATCATGATGCCCTGCCGCATATCTGTTTATGAAAAGGAAGACGGGAAAACTTACATCGCACTCCTGGATACATCGGGAATGAGTGCCGGAATGCCGGATTCAGTTGTTTCTGCCATGACCGCTGCTTCCGACGAGACCTTTGAAATCGTCGATCAGGTTACTAAGGCCTGATCACTTCATCTGTTCCTGTTGCAGCCCGTTATTCATCCTTGATACAGCGGATCGGAAACCAGTAATTCTTTCCGACTAATGCTTCCCTGGTCTCTTTCCTGATCGGATCGATATACCATACCCAGGCTTGACCTGTGAGGTTGTCCGTTGAGGTCCAGATATTTGTCAATTTGCCAAGGCCCGAAAATTTGCTTTTCTGACCTGGAAATTCAGAATGATAATCTTCCTGGCAG
>CAILAQ010000456.1 GCA_903832165.1 uncultured Bacteroidota bacterium
TGGCGGCGCTGCACCGAGCATTCACGTTCACATAGATGGATGACGTGACCGTATTGATCGGCAAGCACTTGAAATTCTATATGATGCGGATTGGTAACGAACTTCTCGACATAAACAGTATCATTACCAAAAGCTGCTTTGGCTTCAGAACGGGCACCGCGGAGGGAAGGCAGGATTTCCTTTTCTTCTCTCACCAGTCGCATTCCTTTACCACCGCCACCAGCGGAGGCTTTAATCATGACCGGGAGACCGATATCAAGAACAACCTTAATGGCCTGTTCATCCGAGACCAGTTTATCATTTGTACCTGGAACCACGGGAACGCCGGAATCAACCATTTTTTCGCGGGCACTGATCTTATCGCCCATGGTATTAATCACCTCTGGGGAGGGACCAATAAAGATGATTCCCTCTTCGCGGCAGCGGGCTGAGAAGAGTGCATTTTCCGAGAGAAAACCATATCCGGGATGTATGGCATCGGCATGGCATTTTTTAGCAACCTCGAGAATTTTTTCCATTTTCAGATAGGACTCATTGGAGGGCGCAGGGCCTATCAGATATGCTTCATCGGCATAGCGAACGTGCTGAGAAGTGCGGTCTGCCGCTGAAAAAACAGCTACGGTTGAGATCCCCATTTCGCGGCAGGAGCGCATTACCCGCAAGGCGATCTCGCCGCGGTTTGCGACAAGGACTTTTTTAATCATGGGCAATCAATCAGTTAGGTTAAGGCGGTAAATATATTTAAAGTTGCCAACTTTAAAACAATAAGGCAACATTAGTATTACCTAATTAAAGTTGGCAACTCTAACCTTTGTCTACCTTTATTTACTGACGCTCATCCTTTTTGTTTCGGTGAATCCGCCTGCCCTGAGGGTATACATATATATACCTGCATCAAGGCTTGAAGCATCGATTCTTACCAGATGCCTGCCTGCTGGCTGGAGGCCTTCTTTAATTTCTCTGACAACACGGCCGGTGAGGTCACAGACGGTGAGGCTGACATTTTCATTGCCACTCAGTTCGTAAGCGATATCGGTGGTGCGGCTGAAAGGGTTCGGGAAATTCTGACCAACGGTAGTGGTTGTTTTGGCCAGGTCAACTCCGTCATTAACGTTGGAATGATCATTGATATTCAAACGTATCATCATGTTACGGCCAGCAGGATAACCACCAGTTGACCAGGCAGAAAAATCATCGCCACGTGCAACGCTGACGGGATCAAGAAGCCTGAAGCTGTAATCGGCTCCGATCTGCAGGTTTTGATATCGCTTGGAGATAATATCGGTATTCTGGTTGCTGTATTCAATACATGCATAAACTTTCTCGCCTGCCTTCAGGAATTCAGATTCACCGTCTTTATCCAGACCCATGGTGATCCATTTTCCAATCATAGTGCTGTCGTAGGTAAGGCTTGAAGTTCCGAGAAGATCAATTGGGGTAAGGTCGTCACCTTCAGTGGGAACGAGGAAAAGCCTCATATTGAAGTCGATCATCCCGTCGCCTTTACCGCCAGCAATATAGGCGGATATCGAGTTGGCTTCGCAATCGGCAGTAATATGATAAACTGATCCAACGAGATGTCCGAGATTCGGTAATCCGTCAGTTCCGTACGCTTCGATTCCCCAGTTGAAAGCTTCTTCAGCGGTATTGTCGGCGTTGGAGAAAATACTGTCGTTGACATTGAACCATACTTCCTTTTTGTTGTTTTCGGGAGTCTGTTCAGCTTCTTTCTGCTTGTATTCATAGGACACTTTGTAGTGGCCAAATTCAACAGGAGCATAGGAATCGGTAAGCAGGGTGGTATCAACGATCAGAGTTGCGATATCTTTTTTGGCACCTTCGGAATGGAAAACGCTATTGCCGTTTTTTGTAATATCGACACTCAGGAAGGCTGATTCCTGATCGTATTCTCCAAAGTTGATCGCCGCGGCTTTAAAGTTGGTAAAAGCCAGGCCGGGGGTGAGCTGTTTTTTAGGGATCAGGAACATTGGTGAAGCGGCAGTTTTATCATTACCGTCATTCCATTCCATCTGGGCAAATTTCAGCTGCAGGTCATTATTCCAGGCTTCTTTCAGCTTAAAATCATCGACCTGCCAGAAATAGAGGCTGGTGTTTCTCCAGGTAAGCCTGAACTGTACATCCGAAGCACCTGCAGCAACGTCAGAAATATTTGCTTCGAAAATAGCTGGTTTGCCGGGAGTAGTATTGTTCGGACGACCTTTGTGCTTTACGCCGAAGCTTACATCATACTGTGCGGAGTGTACCCATTTGTCTGTAGAAACTTCGAGAAGCATCTGCCAGGAGGTGTTGTCGTTATAGCACATGAAGCATGTTTCGTAGCTCACAATTACAGATGATTTGCTGCTGCAATCGATCGAAGGGAAAGTGATGGAGTTGTCGAGATCGAGCCTTGGATTCAACCCATCGTTGTACAGGTCGAGGAACAGGCAAAGGCTGCCGTTAGCAGCGGAGGAGGAGCGCATCGGGGGCTCTTTGGTCAAACGGCTGGTAACCAGACTATCCATTGGCCACCAATGCCAATTGTAGCCAATATCTTTGGGATCAGTAAAATAGAATCCGGCGGGTGCTGTCCATCCCTTAGCATCAGCGGGGTTTCCCCAGCCAAAGGTTTCGAGATAAAACTGTTGTCCGTTGCCTTTTAAACCAGGTGTTCCAACCTGCGGAAAGGCCTGTGAAATCAGGCATGAAACGAGTAAGAGTGTAAAGAGTTTTTTCATGAAAATAAATGTTTGTTTAACACTTTTAAATATATACTTTTTTTTAGAGTTGCCAACTCTAAGCAGAGCCGTTGAGCTTGGCACTGTATACTGTTTAGAGTTGGCAACTTTAAAATGCTACTTACCTACCGTCATCCTCTTAGTTTCCTTAAAGCTGCCGGCACTTAGCGTGTAAAAATAGATTCCTGATTCGAGTGCGGAGGCATCGATGGACAGGGTATGTTTTCCTGCCGGTTGAGGACCTTCAGATTTTTCTGAGACTACGCGGCCGGTAATATCGCGAACAGTGATTTTAACTTCAGCTCCATCTGCCAGCTGATAGTTGATATCAGCATTGTGGCTGAAAGGGTTAGGGTAATTCTGGCCAAGAGAGTTCAGTGCGGAAGATTGATTTATTCCGTCATTTATATTGGTGTGCTCGTTGAGGTTCAGTCTGATCATCAGGTTTTTCTCGGCACCGAAACCGGAGGTGTACCAATCAGTGGAATTTTTTGAGACGCTAACGGCATCATGTATTGCAAAAGAATAATCAGCTCCGATTTTCAGGTTGTCGTATCTTCTGGAAATCAGGTCTTCATGTAGATTATCATATTCGACGCAGGCATAAACGGTGGTCCCTTTTTTCACGAATTCCGATTCGCCATCCTTATCAAAAGCCATGGTTATCCAGGTGCCCAGCATAGTGGAATCCAGGTCGAGCGCCGAAGTTCCAAGCAGTTCAACCGGGGTAAGATCGTCGCCTTCAGTAGGTATGGCGTATAGTTTATAGCGGAAATTGATCATGCCGTCAGCTTTTCCGCCGGCAATAAAAGCGGAAATTGAGTTGACTTCGCAATCGGTATAAATGGGATAGATGCTTCCCATGGCAAAACCCAGGTTCGGAGTTGCACCGTAGGATTCAAATCCCCAGCAAAAACTTGCTTCGGCTGTATTATCGGCCCGCGAATAAGCACTGTCGACCACATTGAAATAAGCTTCAGCCTGATCATTCTGAGGAGTTTGTTCAGTTTCTTTCTGTCGGTAATCCATCATGATTTTGAAATGACCGAAATCTACCGGGGTATAGGAATCGGCAATCAGGACCGTATCTGAAAGCAAGGCCGGGAGATATTTTTTTGTGGTTGCACGATGAAAGACACTTTGCGAGTTTTTAGTTATGTCGAGATCTAGATAGACATCATCCTGATCAAATTCCCCGAAATTGACAGCAGCGGCTTTAAAGTTGGTCAGAGAACCGCCGGCCAGCTGCGATTTGGGTATATTGAAGAAAGGGGTAACCGTTGTGCCATCGGTTTTGTCGTCCCATTCGAATTGCGAGAATTTCATCTGGAGGTCATTATCCCAGGCTTCTGAAAGTTGAAAATCGTCGATCTGCCAAAAATAATCGTCGGTTCCACGCCAGGTAAAACGCATCCTGACATCAGGCTGACCGGCAGCGATTTCGGAAATATTGGCTTCAAAAATGGCAGGAACGCCCGGAGCGGTATTATTAGGCCGGCCTTTGTGTCGGCAACCGAATCCGACATCGAATGCTGCAGAGTGCACCCAGTTATCGATGGATACTTCCAGCAGCATCTTCCAACCGGTACTGTAATTCATGAATACGGTCTCATACCTGACAATCACCGATGAATGTGAGCTGCAATCCAATGCAGGAAACCCGATGCTGTTATCCAGCTGGATGGTGGGTACCTTGTATTCATTGTATTTATCGGCAAAAAGGGTCAGCGACCCGTTGGCTGCAGTGTTTGATTCAAAAGGCGGCTCCTTTACCCACTGGGCAATCAGGCTGTCGCGCCCGTACCAGTGCCAGTTATACCCATTATCAGTTGGATCGAGGAAATAGTAACCTGCAGGAGCAGTCCATCCTTTAGCATCGCTGGGGTTTTCCCAGCCGAATGTTTCCATGAAAAATACCTGACCGTTTCCTTTAAGACCTCCGGCAGCGGGTGGATTTGCCTGCCCAAATACTTGAAATGCAAGGCACAGGCTCAAAATTAGCGTAAAAAGTTGTTTCATTGAGTAGAGTGTTAGTTTTCAGGACTAAGGTAGAAAATTTAAAGTTGCCAACTTTAAA
>CAILAQ010000457.1 GCA_903832165.1 uncultured Bacteroidota bacterium
CTGTCATTAGTTTCTTCCATCACTCCATCAAAAATTCCGGCATTCCGGACAAGCCTGACAGAGTTTTTGCCGCGGATCGCATCGCCCTGCGGGCCAAACGAATATCCGGTAAAAGAAATGCCGTTAATAGTCACTGTTTTAACTTCAGCATAGGCAAAAGGCGGATCTGTTTTCGGATCACAGCGCTGGGCACCGGCTCCGTGCACATCAATCCACGTTGATACTGTTGCAGGCCAGCCTAAGGCGCGACCAAACGCTACATAATTGGCATCTGTACCGCCGCCGCCTGTGGTGCTGTATCCGTTATGGGTGGTGCCGGACCAGTAGTAGGAAAAATCGGCTATGCCTCCTTCGTTGGTTATGGGAGTACAGTTGAAAAAGTCGGTATTAATGGCCGGCTTATTGTCGAAATCAGGGGAATGTGAATAATCTGCAATGCTCTGCAATTCCTTAACATCTGGCATTCTCCAGTCATTATGCCCAAGATGGTTTTCTGCATTTTTTGCCTGTACCCAGGCAAGGGCATCGGTCCAGTTAAGGCTAGACCCGTTATCATTTTTCGACCACATTAAACCCGTAGCCCGGTCAATTATTGTTTGGTCGCCGTTATCAAGAAAATCATTGATACCATAATAAACATTGCCGCGGACCAGCTGCACATAGAATGTTTTTTGCATGCCGCTTAATACATCAGTTAAATCATACCCTTTAATCCGGCCATCGGCAAAATTGACCCCGAAACATTTTGGGTAGCCATTTCCGGCTGGATTTAGAATGAAGATATTGGCTGACATATACTGCTGGTCGATGACTCGTTCGCCGGCAGACGCATTCCCATAGGCCCATTTGAAATAGTTGTCGTCAATATATGGAGTCAGGCCGGCTGATGACGCTGATCCTCCCGGGTCGAGACCCTTTGCGTTGTATAGCGAAAACAACTCTTTGATGGTTGGCAGACGCCAATCACTGAACCCGCCGTAATTCGCGGCATTTACTGTTGATACCCAATTCTGGCCGACAGAATTAGTCATCCGGTCGGTTTTAACAGGTGCCGTATTGGTCATATTCGGACTGCGCATCCATGTTAAACCCGTAACGTTATCATATACGGTGCGGCCATCGTTACTTAATGCGTAACTGGGTAAATGGCCTGAATATGCTGCATCCTGACCATAAAATGACTGTCCGGGCACCGGACAGGTTATTTCACTCTTAGTGTTGAAACACTTGGTTTGAAAGGGATCGACAATTCTATAGGTTTGACCGTAAACGAAAGGATTTATAATAGTAAACAGATACATCAATACAGTAAAATTGTATCTCATTATAGATTATGATTAGGTTTTCTTTATCCAGACAATGATAATTCCGTAAAATGAAGCCGGGATGAAGATAGTGTTAATTGCTACGGAGTATTTTACCTGTTTTTTGTTAATATAGTTGAATAAAAGTAAAATGACTTTTCCCATGATTTCAAAATCTGCCCGCCTTTTCCTTTTGTTGGCTGCGGCCTGCTTAACGGCACATGCTCAGAATCAGACAACGCTATCGGACTCAAAATACCTGGGATGGAGTTCCGATAAGCTCAGTAATGGCCTTGTTGACGTTCAGGTTGTTCCTGAAATCGGCGGGCGAATTATGCAGTACACCCTGGGGAAAAAGGAGTTTCTCTGGGTAAACCCGAAACTTGCCGGAAAATCACCTTCCGCAACCGGACTGGCAGGCGATGGCGGTTGGCTGAATTATGGGGGCGATAAACTCTGGCCTGCCCCCCAGGGCTGGGATAATGATCAGCAATGGCCCGGTCCGCCTGATGCTGTGCTGGATGGCCAGCCTTACAAATTAAAGAAGTTGAAATCAGTGAGCGGAGAAACTGCCCTGCAGCTGGAAAGCCGGAAGGACCAGCGGAGCGGCATTCAGTTTTCCCGGGTGGTCCGGATTTTCGACGGATCAACCAGGGTGAGTTTTGATGCCACCATGACAAATATTGACAATAAACCGCGCCGCTGGGGCATCTGGGCGCATACTCAGCTGAACGCAGCCAATCATTCAGGTACCGGCTTTAATGACCTGCTCAATGCCTGGTGTCCGCTGAACCCCGCCAGTAAATTACCGGGCGGATATTCAGTGATCTTCGGAGATAAGGATAATCCATCGTATCAGACAGATCCCATCCGCAAGCTGATGAGAGTTCAATATCAGTATAGAGTGGGCAAGATAGGGCTCAATGCCAATGCCGGCTGGTCGGCAACTGTTGATGGCGCCAGTGGTTCTGTATTTGTCCAGAAATTTGTTTACGAACAGGAGAAGGAATATCCCGATGGTTCCTCCGTGGAATACTGGCTCAACGGAAAGGGTAAATTCAATGCTTATCACAAGGAAAATGTGATGGCCTCCGATCCGGCGGAAAACCCATATGTTATGGAGAGCGAAGTGCTGAGTCCGTTTGCGGAACTGGCTCCGGGGAAAAGTTATACATGGCACTACGACTGGTATTCAGCCAATATTGGCGGCGATTTTCCAGTGGTGGATTGTACGGTGGCGGGAGTGTCCGTGCAGCCTCTGAGGGCTGTTGCATCCGCAGGGAATGTTGCACTGAAAGGCCGATACGGTGTTTTTGCCGAGGGAAGCATTTCTGCAGAATTTAATGATGCCGCGGGAAAATCTGTCAAAACGATAAGCCTTAATCCATCTGTTTCTCCTCTTCGGCCCGTAGTTCAGGATACCCTGATTTCCATGCCTTCAGGTGCCGGATCTGTAAAACTTATCCTGATTGATAAAAAAGGAAACCTGGTTGGAGAGCTCGGAAGCGCCTTGATCGAAAATGCAGAGGCCGGTGGAAAATGGACCACTGAAAGGGCAAACCGGTGGTATAGGAATCAGCCCTGGCTTGCAGGTTGCAATTTCCTGCCCAGCACTGCAGTAAATGATGTGGAGATGTGGCAGGCAGAATCTTTTGATGCCGCCACCATCGACAAAGAATTGGGCTGGGCTCAGAAGACAGGCTACAACAGCGTTCGTGTATTCATTAATTACGTTGTCTGGGAGGCCGATCCGGCAGGACTCCGTAAACGCTTTGACCAGTTTCTGCAGATCGCCTCGAGGCATGGGATATACACCATGCCCATTTTGCTGGACGATTGTTTTAAGCAGAACCCGAAAGTCGGCAAGCAGGAAGAGCCTGTTCCGGGCGTTCACAACAGCCAGTGGGTTGCCAGTCCGGGTAAGCCCTTCATGGATAATAAATCGAACTGGCCGAAATTGGAAGCCTATGTGAAAGATATGGTATCAACTTTTGCTTCCGATCCGAGAGTCGTGATATGGGATCTGTATAACGAGCCCACTCCGGAAAGCGCTGAGCTCGCGGAGTCTTGTCTGGCCTGGGGACGGCAGGTGCAGCCGGTGCAGCCTCTGACTATAGGGGCATGGGATGATTTGAAAAGCCCATTTTCGCGACACCTGATGGAAATGTCCGATATTGTTTCTTTTCATGGTTATGATGCCACTGATGGCGTTATGGCAAAACTGGATATCTGCAGTGCCTATAAGCGCCCCGTTATTTGCACTGAATGGCTGATACGCCGTGAAGGCAATTCCATCGAAACTCTGCTGCCGATATTTCACGACAGAATGATCGGCTGCTGGAACTGGGGTTTTGTAGCAGGCCGCATGCAAACCTATTACCCTTGGGGGTCGCCCAAAGGTGCACCGGAACCTAAGCAATGGCAGCACGATATTTTAAGGAAGGATGGTTCCCCTTACAGGATCGCTGAAGTAGAACTGATCAGAAAGCTGACCGGAAAAAATCTTCATAAATCTTCGTCCTCCATTGAGCAGCTGGACTTCACTAAAAACGAATATTCGGCAAGGAGGGAAAAGCTGATGAACCAGATACCTGACGGAATCGCAATACTTCGCGGCGCACCAACGCCAGCTGGCGATAACCTGTTTTATCAGTATACTAACATGATGTACTTTACCGGCATGGAGATTCCCAATCTCATCCTGGTTATCGATGGACAAACCAAAACCAGTACGATCTTTATCACCCTGGATGAAGATGGAGCTAAGAATGAGGGGATTCCTTATGAGCTGGTTCAGGATCCGGGAAAATTCAACGGTATAGAAAATATGCTTCCCTATGAGCAGTTTACTCCCTGGCTGACCGCCAGAACCGAAAAATGCCACACTCTGTATACAACGTTCAAGTCGGAGGAACTGCCGGCTGATATATCGGGCGAGAAATCGCAAAGTCTGAAGAATTCCATGACGAAGGACGAATGGGATGGCCGCCTCACGCGGGAGTTGCAGTTTGTTGAGCAGCTGAAGAAAAAATTTCCATCCATTGAGGTAAAGGATAGCTGGAGCATGATCAGCGATCTGAGAAAATATAAATCAAAAGGAGAGATCGATATGATGCGGGAAGCCGGCCGAATTGGAAGAATCGCCCATCTGGCCTTCATTCAGGCAACCGGCGTCGGGGTAAAAGAGATCGATCTGGCCAACCTTTTTGAAAATACCTGCAAAACAAACGGTGCTATGGAACTGGCGTATTACACCATTATCATGTCGGCCGAAAACATACCCTATGGCCACTATCACGGCTATAACCGCACCTTGCAGGATGGCGATTTTGTGGTGCTCGATGCCGGCCCTGATTACAATTATTATGGTGTGGATTTTTCAACCTCCTTTCCGGCAAACGGGAAGTTTACTCCTAAACAGAGGGAACTGTATGAACTGGCCAATGCCATCAGGGAAGTATGCGTCAATAGTTATAAACCCGGCATTACTCTCAAAATGGTTGGGCAGAATGTTAAAAAATATCTGACTGATAACGGCTATGACCCTGCTGAGCCGAGGTTCAGAGGATTGATCACCTATGGCGGATATAACCATTCAGTCGGCATGGCGGTACACGACGACATGGGAACCTTTAAAGGGGCCGATGAAGTGCTTCAGGAGGGATTCGTGTTCGCGTGCGATATCAATATGATGTATCCGGATATTGAAATCGGTGTGAGGCTGGAAGATACCGTGGTTATTACCGGCAACGGATGTGAAGTGCTTTCTGCAGGACTGCCGAGGAAGGCTTCGGAAATGGAGAAAGCGATGAAAAAACAATAATTTATTTACGAATGAAAACAATTCTAAGTGTTTTAGTGATTGTCCTGATGTCTCAATTGGCATTCGGGCAGAAGGTCGACGTATATAAGCGCCCGGTTCAGGTTGAGCGCTCGCGCGATTTTGATGCCATTCATTACAGGATAAGCCTGAATGTTGACCTCGATAAGAAAAGGCTGACCGGCGAGAACAAAATAACCATGAAGCCACTGAACGACAAAATGGATAACTGCTCACTCGATGCCAAATATCTGGTTGTTAATAAGGTGGTTGCACAGGATGGATCAAGCCTGGCTTTTGAGCAGACGGATGAACAGGTGAATATCCGGTTCGGGAAAACATTCGGGCATAACGACACCATCATCTTTACGGTAAAATACCTATTGGAGAAAGCTAATCTGGGCTTACGGTTTATCGATGAATCACCGACAAATCCGCGCGTGGTGTCTTCAGATTGCTTTCCCAACAAGGCCCGCCAGTGGATTCCCTGCTACGACTATCCCAACGACAAGGTAACTACCGAAATGATCGTTACCGTCGACGAAAAATACAAAGTCCTCTCCAACGGTAAACTCATCGGCGTAAACCCGACACCCGACAGCCGAAACCCGACACCCTCTTCAAAAACCTGGCACTGGAGTCAGGAGCTGCCGATGTCAACGTATCTTATCAATTTAAGCATAGGTGATTATGAGGTGGTTAAGGATTCATTGGGCACCATGCCGGTTAATTACTGGGTTTATCACTGGAATGCCGATGATGCCCGGAATGCTTTCCGGAAAACACGGCACATGATCAGTTTCTACAGTAAATTGTATGGATATGATTATCCGTGGGCCAAGTATGATCAGGTAATTTCGCCGTATATGGGCGGAGGCGCCGAGGCTACATCCGCTACGCTTTTGGGCGAGGGCGCAGTTACTGACAAGAATGCCGAACAGGATTATTCCTGGGAACGGGTAATTGTACATGAGATTGCCCATCAGTGGTGGGGCGACCTGATTACCCTGCGCAGCTGGGACCAAACCTGGATGAATGAGAGTTTTGCTACCTATTCGGATTATCTGTATACACGCAGTGAATTTGGTGAAGATGCCGGGGCTTTTGACTTGCTGGGAAAGAAAAACCAGTATCTGAATGAGGCGCATAACAAATATATGAGGCCAATCGTGTTCAACCGCTATGACGATCCGGGCGATAATTTCGACAGTCACACGTATCCGAAAGGAGCCAATGTTTTACACCTGCTCAGGCATATACTTGGTGATGATACATTCTTCCGCACTCTCAGCACATTTCTGCACAAATATGCTTTCCAGCCGGTTGATACCCATGATTTCATGAAGACCGTGAAAGAAGTGAGCGGCAGAAACATGGATTGGTTTTTCGATCAGTTTATTTTCAGTCCCGGACATGCGATTTTTGACGTGTCTAAAACCTGGAATGAATCAAAAAAAATGCTGACAGTGAAGATTGTTCAGAAACAGGATTCACTGCCGGGTGTGCCCATATATACGATTCCTGTGAACCTGGGATTTCATTTTGCAGGACAGAATATTGTAAGGGAAGTCTGGTTGAAGGAAAAGTCGGGCACCTTTGAGTTTGCACTGCCATCCGAGCCACTGCTGGTGAGGTTTGATGAAGGTAATTTTCTTCTTAAGGAGGTGACTTTCAAAAAGACCCTGGCTGAATTGGTTTATCAGGCCGGAAATGATGATGTTATCGGCAGGCTTTCAGCGGTTGATGAATTGAAGGAATTCAGCAGCGATCCTGCGACTTCGGAAGCCTGGATTCAAAGGTTATCCGGCGATTCTTTCTGGGCAGTGCGACAGGCTGCATTGAATAATCTGGCAAAATTACCCGGCGATAAATATCTCCCGCTGATAAAAAAAGCAATTAAAGATGAGAGCTCGAAAGTACGGCAATCCGCGATACGCATTCTTGGCGACAGGAAAGATCCGTCGCTGGTGAAACTGCTCAAATCGATTTTTGAATCTGATAGCAGCTATGCCGTTCAGTCGGAAGCCTTGCGATCAATTGGGAAGTGCGGAGGGAAAGCGCAGGAAGCTTACCTGAAAAGTGCAGCAACTAAGAAGTCATACCGGAATGTGGTTGGAAAAGCTGCAACAGAGGCCCTGACTCAGCTGCGGTAGGCTTTTTTTTATATTTTTAGGGGTAAGATTTTACCATGCAAAATTCATCATACCGCAAGTTGAATATAGGTCTGTTTGGTATCGGGTTAGATACCTACTGGCCTCAGTTTGAGGGATTGCGCGATCGGCTGGAGGGTTACCTGAACGAGGTGCACCGAAAGCTTGAAACGCGCGATGCCAATGTTGTCAATCTGGGTTTGATCGATAACCCACGTAAAGCTTTTGATGCGGGACATCAGTTCCGGCAGGCCGACGTGGATATCATCTTTCTTTATGTAACTACCTATGCATTGTCCTCGACTGTACTGCCGGTTGTTCAGCGCGCGAAGGTGCCGGTGGTGATCTTAAATCTTCAACCGGAGGAGGCGATTGATTATAAGTGGTTTAATAAACTGAATGACCGGACTAAAATGACCGGCGAATGGCTTGCCTTCTGCTCTGCCTGTCCGGTTCCGGAGATAGCCAACGTGTTTTTACGTACCGGCATAAAGTTTCATCAGGTTACCGGGGTGTTGCATGATGATCCGGATTGCTGGAACGAAGTATCGGAATGGGTGGAGGCTGCGCGTGTGGCAAAGGTGATGTCGCATAACCGCATGGGCTGCATGGGCCATTATTACAGTGGAATGCTCGATATTTATTCCGATTTCACCAGTCATTATGCCCAGTTCGGAGGTCATTTTGAGATGCTCGAAGTGGACGATCTCGCCCGGCTGAGAAAAGAGGTTACTGACAAGGAAATTATTGACCGTGTGGCTCTCTTTTATCTTGAGTTTGATGTTTCATCAGAATGTTCAGCGGAGGAATTGAAAAGGGCTGCAAGAACCTCTGTTGCCCTGGATCGCCTTGCTGCAGAGCATGACCTGGGTTCGATGGCCTATTTCTACAATGGCACGGGAGTTCCCGAAAATGAGGATGCCATCAGCTCCATTATCCTGGGGAATTCATTGCTCACCGCCCGCGGGATTCCTGTGGCCGGTGAATATGAGATCAAGAATGCACAAGCCATGAAAATCATGGACAGCTTTGGCGTGGGAGGTTCATTTACTGAATATTATGCAATCGACTTCAAGGATGATGTGGTGCTTATGGGTCACGATGGACCGGGGCATATCGCGATAGCGGAAGGAAAAACCAAAGTGAAGCCGCTGGAAGTTTACCACGGCAAGGTTGGTAAAGGGTTGTCCGTTGAGATGTCAGTTAAGCATGGACAGGTGACACTGCTTTCGGTGGTTCAGCAGGGCAATGGGAAACTGATGTTGCTGGTTGCTGAAGGAGAGTCGGTGCGCGGACCGGTGCTGGAAATCGGCAATACCAACAGCCGCTATAAATTCCCGATCGGCGCCCGGAATTTTGTAAACGGGTGGAATTGTCACGGACCGGCCCATCATTGCGCGGTCGGGGTAGGGCATATCGGAAGCAAGTTGCTGAAATTGGGGCAGTTGCTGGAGATGGAGGTAGTTCAGGTATGCTAAGAAGAAAAAAATTGTGACAGGTGACAGGTGACGGGTGACAGGTGACAGGTGACGGGTGACAGGTGACAGGTGAC
>CAILAQ010000458.1 GCA_903832165.1 uncultured Bacteroidota bacterium
GACTGGAACGGGATCAGGCCTCCGTATTTAGTTGCCACGGAGAATGATGCAATGAACGGAGTACCCATGTTGTTTGGTTACCTGATGACCAATACGGCACAGATGTTCTCGGATATCCGCACCTACTGGAGCCCTGAAGCAATAGAAAGGGTTACCGGAATGAAGCCGGAAGGCCTGGCATCGAACGGCGTGATCCACCTGATCAATTCAGGGGCATCGGCACTTGATTTTTCAGGCAGGCAGATGCAAGACGGGGAGTCCTGCATTAAGCCATTCTGGGATATTACCGGCAAAGATGCAGCCGCATGCCTGGAAGCTACGCAATGGCCACCTGCTGATTCGGAATATTTCCGCGGAGGAGGCTTCTCATCGCAATTCGATACCAAAGGCACTATGCCTGTTACCATTTCGAGGGTTAACCTGGTCAAAGGGCTGGGTCCTGTTTTACAGCTGGCTGAAGGCTGGACGGTAGAACTTCCTGAAAAGATGAACAAAATCCTTACTGACCGGACCAACCCTACCTGGCCAACCACCTGGTTTGCCCCGAGGCTGACAGGAAAAGGCCCGTTCACGGATGTATACTCAGTCATGGCCAACTGGGGTGCCAACCACTCGGCATCGAGTTACGGACATATTGGTGCCGACCTGATCACACTGGCATCCATGCTGAGGATACCTGTCTGCATGCATAACGTTGGTGATGACAAAGTATTCAGACCAAGTTCATGGAATGCATTCGGAATGGAAAAGGAAGGTGCCGATTACAGAGCCTGCCAGACTTACGGGCCAGTGTACAAATAATACAGTCGCAATGTGATATAAAAAGGGCCGGATCTGAGATACCGGCCCTTTTTTATTATTGAAACGACCCGTCGGACATCACAGTCAGCGGAACACTGTTTCCGGCGACCTGGATTTTTTTCCCGTTAACGGTAACATTCCACTGCTTGGGGCTATCAATTCTTATGACGGCATCAAAAGATTTTTCCCAGGGCATGGCCAGCCTTTTTCCGGTTAAAAGGCTTTCCAGGATTAAATCGACATGATCTCCGCTTACTGCCATGCTTTTAACCAATATTCCATCCACTCCAACCGCCAAAGATTTCTCCGGGCTGACATAAACGCTGCCCAGCATGCGCAAGGCTTCCGCCAGGCCGGTATACACCCCCGATCCCTCGCCCCAGCTGGTATGGGTGCGCATGGCGGAGATCGGACTGGCTTCGTGATCAATATTTTCAGGCCCGAATCCGAATGGATAAAGGTTGGTATACTTGTAAATACCGTTTTTTTCGTGACGGGGGTGATTGATCAGTACCACCGAGGAACGGGCTGCAGCAACAGCACGTTCAATCAGGTCCTGCCGGCCCAGCACCTTTCCCCAGTAGGCAAAAGGTTCAACCACGATTGCCTGGCGCGCATCCAGGAAAGTGGCGCAGTCGGAATTGTCGACCCCAAAGCCACCGAAAGGATAGGCCGTATATATGTAATGGGGATTCCAGCTGCACTGCGAAAAAGCGAGGTAATCTGCGCAGGCAGCTCCCGAAACGGCAGCTTTTTCAGAACCGGTGGCACGATGGAGGGCGGCAAATCCTTCGGTGGCCCAGATTATTGCAAGATTCCCTCTGGCCCATTGATTCTGGGCGATATCCCGGTCAAAAGTCCATGAGCGCCGGCCACAGGAATAAAATTGCTCAAAATCCACCCATTTGGCACCCGGAATAATTTCTTTTTCCAGATAAGCTGAAATTTTTTCCGCACCCTGCAGATAGGTCTTCTCTTTCGTAACATTATACAATTCAGCAAGGAACCACAGTGCCGCAGCCGGATGCGCGGAATATCTGAGAATTGGCGAAATCTCCATATCCTTTGAGACATAAGCGGGAACGGTCCCTCGCTCGTCGATTGCAGTCAATAGCCAATCCCCGTAAGGTTTCAGAAATTTTATGATCCTTTCATCTTTTGAACAATTCTGATGGGCTTCGTTGATATGCTCCAATGCCGCC
>CAILAQ010000459.1 GCA_903832165.1 uncultured Bacteroidota bacterium
AGCTCCATAACATGAAAGGGGACCTCCGTGGCATAGCGTGTGGCTGCCTGGATAGCTTCTTTTCGGATTCTCTTTTCGTCATCATTATTTTTTGGCAGACCAAAGGCATCCATTACTTTGTTGAAGGCATGGGTGTCTTCGTCGATCATCCTGGTGAGCTCATGAACGTAATGCATCCCTTTATCAGCCCAATCGGAGAATTCCTCCCAGCGATCGTCCCAACCTCTTTTGTGTGATGACAGATTCGCCACCATGGTACCCAGTGCCGCACCCATTGCTCCCATGCTTGCTGCAATGGATCCGCCACCCGGTGCAGGTGATTCTGATGCCGTTTCATCAATGAATGAGACCAGGTTCATATCGATCAGCGGATGCCTGTCGTTATCGGCCAGAATGTATTCTATAATCTTTTCCTCAGGCTTAAATGGCTTCAGGTCATCCAGCCCTAAGGATTTTATGGCAATTTTGAGGATATCCTTTTGAGGAATTCCGGTGGATCGCTGCTGCTTTTTGAGAAAATAGCAACCGGCCTCCAGCATGGCGTTCAGCGGAACCAATCCCACCAGCTCTGATCCGGTAACGCGCATACCTCTTTCGATCGCGCGGTTGCAGACTTCTTCAAATGCAACATGAATGGGCGTAACGGAAATATCGGTAAGGTTTATCGAAATCTGGGCAACGCCATACTCTTCAATGTACCAGCCGATCGCCTTTACTTTCTTTAAGGATCCAGGAATCCTGACCGGCTCGCCGGCTTCGTCTTTGACTACCGGACCGGTAACCTGATCCCCATCGCGAAGAATTCGTCCTGCTTCACGAATATCGAAAGCGATGGAATTAGCCCTGCGCGTAGAGGTTGTATTGAGATTAACGTTATAAGCAACAAGAAAATTTCTGGCTCCGATAGCAATCGAACCGGTTCTGGGAACAAATTCATCCGGTCCGAAATCGGGTTTCCACTCCGGATCTTTGAGCTTCTCCTGCAACCCTTCATATTCTCCGCTGCGGACCGTTGCCAGATTTATTCTTTTTTCTTCGAATGCAGCAAACTCATAGCAGTATACCGGAAATTGCAGTTCCTCGCCAACGCGCTTTGCCAGGATTCTGGCATATTCGGCTGCTTCATCCATGGTAACTCCGCTCACCGGTACAAAAGGACAAACATCCGTAGCTCCAAACCTGGGATGCTCTCCTTTATGGTGACGCATGTCGATTAACTCGCATGCTTTGCGGATGGCTAAAAACGCAGCTTCAATAACCTCTTCCGGTGCGCCGACGAAAGTAACGACGGTGCGGTTGGTGGCTTTCCCAGGATCAACATCCAGGAGCCTGATTCCCGGGACTGATTCTATCTGGTCAGTTATCTGCTTGATTATGGACAGATTATTTCCCTCGCTGAAATTGGGAACACATTCAATTATCCGCTTAATCATAGGAGTAATATTTTGTTTCGATTTCATTGCCATTCAGAATAACCGTATCGATCAGCCTCGAGCCAAAAGCATAGGGTAAATAGTTATATCCCGAGATCTTCTTTGTGATGATCAGGTTCGCTTTTTTGCCAATGGTTATACTGCCCAGCTCTTTTTCCACCCCCATGGCGCAGGCTGAATTTATCGTAGAAGCATGAATCGCTTCCTCGGGCATCATCTTCATCGATATGCATGCGAGAGCCAGCATCAGCATCATATTTCCGGTTGGTGATGAACCCGGATTAAAGTCGGAGGCCAATGCTACCGGCAGGCCTGCATTGATCATATCCCTTGCCGGAGGCCAGTTTAATCCCAGAAACAGGGCAGCCCCCGGAAGCAGGGTTGGCATGGTCTGACTTTCCAGGAGAGCATTGATCTCGTCCTTTCCGGCACACTCAAGATGATCAACCGACAAGGCATTATATTTTATTCCGATTTGAATTCCACCTGAGAACGCAAGTTCATTGGCATGAATTTTAGGCCGCAAACCAAAGGATGCACCGGCCTCCAGTATTCTGGCCGTGTTTTCAACCGTAAAAAAGCCCTTATCGCAAAAAACATCAATGAAATCGGCAAGACCTTCCTCAACTATCCGTGGGAGCATATCGCTCAGAATATAATCAACATAGCCATCCTGATTGCCGGTAAATTCAGGTGGAACAGCATGGGCACCCAGAAAGGTGGATCTTACAGTCAGCGGGGAAGTTTCTTTGATTTTCCTGATGACGCGGAGCATTTTCAATTCAGATTCAGTATCCAGTCCATAGCCGCTCTTGATCTCAACGGCTCCTGTTCCCTGACTGATGATTTCGCGTATTCTGACCATTGCCTCCCGGTATAATTCTTCCTCGGATGCGGCCCTCAACCTCCGGGCGCTATTATTGATTCCTCCCCCTTTTTTTGCAATTTCCTCATAAGATAAACCATGCAGGCGATCGACAAACTCCTGCTCGCGGCTTCCGGAATAAACGAGATGCGTGTGGGAATCACAGAAGGCGGGCATAACAATCTTTCCCTGAGCATCAATCTCGTTTTTTGCACTGGCGTTGCAGGCAGACATCGGGCCATATCCTGTTATTATTCCATCTTTTACTGACATCCAGGCGTTTTCGATCAAGTTCAGGCGGCTCATATCAATTCCGGCGATCCTGCCAGTGCCCGGCTCCAGAATCTGTATCAATTGCCCGATATTCCTGATTAAGAGATCCATATTAACTTATAAGGGTTTTGTGGCTTCCAGCAGCCAGCTTCTTTCGTCAATAGTCAGTGATTCGGCCAGCTCATTGAATACTCTCTGATGATAAGCATTCAGCCAATCAACCTCTGCAGTGGTCAACAGCTCCCTGTCGATCAGTTTTTTGTCGATAGGAGCCAGTGTCAGTGTCTCAAAACGGTAGAATGTGCCGAACTCATTTTCCATATCTTCCACTACAACCGTTATGTTTTCTGTTCTCATGCCGTAACTTCCCTCACGATAAATGGCAGGTTCAACCGTGGTAATCATGCCGGGTTCTATACCGACATTCACATTGCCTGAAGCCGATGTACCGATAGTCTGGGGACCCTCATGAACCGAAAGTAAAAATCCTACGCCATGACCGGTGCCATGCCCATAATTCAATCCG
Organism: uncultured Bacteroidota bacterium; assembly: GCA_903832165.1. GTDB lineage: Bacteria > Bacteroidota > Bacteroidia > Bacteroidales > UBA12481 > UBA12481. The sequence goes on from CAILAQ010000459.1 coordinate 3,098, forward strand.
GCATCCCATAAAGCTTTCCTGGCAAGGATATCCATCTGGAATCCTTTTGTGCCCTTTGGAAATCTAAGCATTGAAACGCCCAGTGTTCCTTTTAAGGCACGGGTAAAATCAGATTTTTGCTGATGGTCCGGTATCGACAGTGCGATGGTCCGGGTGGTGTCAGTTGTCCCATCAGAATAATGTCCGCCTGAATCAAGGAGAAAAATTCCATCAGGATGCAGATCGAGGGATTCTTCCGTGGTTACGCTGTAATGCACCACTGCACCATGCCATCCGTAGGAAGAGATAGGGTGGAAGCTCTCTCCCAGGTAATCCGGCTGTTCAGCCCTGAAGGTGGCTATTTTTAATGCCACCGACCATTCTGATTCAATGGCGCCTGAATGCACCTGCTTATCAATCCAGCATAATGTTTTAACCCAGGCCGAGCCGTCTTTAACCATTACGCGTTTTAACCCATCGATCTCTACACTGTTTTTAATGGCTTTTAACCCGGTAGTGACACTCATTCCGTGAATCTTTTTAACTCCGGAGGGAATGCATTGTACCAGTGCATGATTAACTTTTTCCGGTGAAAAATAGATGACTGAAGCCGGAGGGAGGTTTTTTAGAAAATCTGATATGGCCTCATACGGCTGAATTGTTACCTGGTCTTTTTTCAGATCCTCACCAATTGCGTATGGAATTTTGTCAGAATTGATAAACAGTATGGTTCCCGATGCGGAAACGATACAATAACTTATAAAAAGGGGACAGAAAGATATATCGCTTCCCCTTAAATTGAGCAACCATGCGATATCATCGAGCGTAGTAAGAAGATGATATCCGGCTCCGTGCGATTCCAGCACGTTGACAACTTTCCTTATTTTTTTTTCTCTGCTGATACCTGAAAATTTAAGGTCATGAACAAATACCGGGTTGTCCGGAATGGAAGGCTTATCTGTCCAAACCGTAGTGAGAAGATCTGTTTCGGTTATAAGCTGGTGTCCGGCGGCAGCCAGAATCTCCTGCATGTACTGAACCATTCCGAGTGAAAAGAAGCGATCATCGATGCCCACCTTTGAATCTGGTGCAAGTGTTGAAGCCAGCCAGGGAATATGTTCAGGTGTGTGAGGGATCGTGAGTTTAACCAGTTCAATGGTGCTGCCCTTAAGTTGATTTCCGGCTTGCAGAAAGTACCTCGAATCGGTCCATAAGCCCGCAAAATCCGCGGTAATGACTATGGTTCCTGCTGATCCTGAGAATCCCGACAGCCATGCGCGAAACTGCCAGCAGGGCGGAATATATTCATTCTGATGGGGGTCAGAGGAGGGAATGATATAAGCATCCAATCCTCTTTCAATCATTAAGCCTCTGATGGCTTGAAGTTTTTCCGGTCTTTTCATTCATTGCCTTATCTCATATCAAAGACTTTAACTCCGGGAAATTGTTTTGCATCGAACTTGAACATCTTCTCCTCGGTCGGGAAATTTGGTACCAGCAATTTGATCTTAATTATATATTGATTGCCATCGTTGGAGTAATAGGTAACCCGGTCAATCTGGTCCTTTGCCTTCAGGATTTCCATCCTGATTTTAGAGTAAGTTTCGTCTTTGCCGGTGGGGAACATGTCGACAGTTGCTTTATCACCGGCGGCAGCAACGGACTCATACCTGAAATTCTTTTCGTAGAGGGTGAAGATGCTTTTTGGATTAAACATCTCGTTCTGTTCAGGGTCTACAATATTCACCTCTTTCTGCTCCTCATTAACTGTCCATAATACTTCCCCGTCGCAAAGGGCAATGATCCCCATGATCGCGAGGCGGTATTTTGCTCCGTTAAGAACAAGAGAGCCCTCATGTGTATCGTTGATTTTTTCCTCAGGATTCGACAGGGTAAAACTGAATTCAGCTTTTACGGTGGTATAAGATTGAAGTTTTTTTGAAACGCGTTCCATTAAAGCCTTTGTATCGGCCTGATTTTGTGCGTTCAGCGCGAAAGGGAAAATAATTACGGTAAACAGGCAGGATATTAATCTGTTCATTATTATCGTTTTACATTCGTGAATTAAGATATTTTTCAAGGGTATACAGGTCGTGATAGTATAGCTGACGGGGCTTGCTTCCATCCACCGGTCCAACTATTCCTGCGGCTTCCAGCTGGTCCATGATCCGGCCGGCCCTGTTATAGCCGATTGAAAACTTTCGCTGAATGGAGGAGGTGGATCCCTGACCTGTGGTTACGACTAACCGGGCAGCCTCTTCAAAAAGATCATCGAGTTTATCCATGCTTACCTCACCCGGACCGTCATCGCCATCGGTTTTAGGTTCAGGCAATGGCCAGGCCATCGGATAGCCTTTCTGACTGGCGATGAATGTTGTCAGATGTTCCACTTCATCGGTCTCAATATAGGCGCACTGAACCCTGATCAGATCGGCACCAAGTGACACCAGCATATCACCCCGGCCAACAAGGTGGTTTGCACCCGGACTGTCAAGAATCGTCCTTGAATCGATCATGGAAGGTACACGGAAAGCAATACGGGCAGGGAAGTTTGCCTTGATGGTACCTGTAATAATATTGGTTGAAGGTCTCTGTGTTGCAATGATCATGTGAATTCCGACTGCTCTGGCCAGCTGTGCAATCCTCGTCAGCGGAATTTCAATTTCCTTGCCTGCAGTCATGATCAGATCGGCAAATTCATCAATCACCAAAACGATGTATGGCAGGAACATGTGCCCTTTTTCAGGGTTAAGGCGGCGTTTGATAAACTTGTCGTTGTATTCCTTGATATTCCTGACCTCCGCTTTCTTCAATAAATTATAGCGGTTGTCCATTTCGGCACTCAGGGACTGCAAAACCAGAATAACGTTTTGAGTATCTGTAATAATTGGTTCTTCCAGATCCGGAAGCTTGGCCAGGTAGTGCTTTTCGAGTTTTGAATATAAGGTGAGCTCTACTTTTTTAGGGTCGATCATCACGAACTTCAACTGCGAGGGATGCTTGCGGTACAGCAGAGAAGTTATGATTGCATTGATACCGACAGATTTTCCCTGACCCGTTGCTCCTGCAACCAGTAAGTGGGGCATTTTCGCCAGATC
>CAILAQ010000460.1 GCA_903832165.1 uncultured Bacteroidota bacterium
AGGAAACATAGCTTGGGATCCCTATGAACTCAATATATCCGGCTTTATCCGGAAAGGGGATAATCTGATAGATATAAGAGTGACAGGAAGTCTCAAAAATACACTTGGTTACCATCACGTGGTTCAGACCGGATGGATCGATTCGCCCTTTAGCTGGAATCAGGGCCCTGAAACACAACCCGGTGGTTCTGACTATCAATTCCTTAATTACGGTCTCTACAGTGAATTCAAGGTTGTCGTAAAACGATAAGACTCAAATCAGCTTCTTATACCTGATCCGCTTCGGGCCTTCGTCACCGAGCCGTTTCTTGCGATTCTCCTCGTATTCAGTAAAGCTGCCTTCAAAGTAGTATACCTGAGAGTTGCCCTCAAATGCAAGAATATGAGTAGCTATGCGGTCGAGAAACCACCTGTCGTGAGAGATAACTACTGCACAGCCTGCAAAGTTTTCCAGACCCTCCTCTAACGCTCGCAAAGTATTGATATCAATATCATTGGTTGGCTCATCGAGTAGTAAAACGTTTGCTTCAGATCTCAATGTCATGGCCAGGTGAAGCCTGTTTCTTTCTCCTCCTGATAAAACTGCACATTTCTTCTGCTGGTCTGCTCCGCTGAAGTTAAACCGGGAAACATATGCCCTCGAATTCACTATTTTCCCACCCATCATAAACTGGTCTGTTCCTCCGGAAATCACTTCATAAACCGTTTTTTCAGGATCGATTTCAATGTGCGACTGATCAATGTATCCCAGTTTCACAGTCTCACCCAGGACAAATTCACCGGAATCACTCGATTCCTGTCCCATGATCATTCTGAAAAGTGTTGTTTTACCTGCACCGTTCGGACCGATAATCCCAACAATTCCGGCAGGTGGAAGTGAAAACGAAAGATTTTCGAAAAGCAGCTTGTCACCATAGGCTTTACTGACAGAGGTTGCCTCCATGACCTTGGTTCCAAGTCTCGGGCCATTTGGAATAAATATTTCCAGCCTTTCCTCTTTCTGGCGGGTATCTTCATTCAGCATTTTTTCATAAGATCCTATACGCGCCTTTTGCTTGGCATGGCGTCCTTTCGGTGCCATTCTCACCCACTCCAGTTCCCGCTCCAGCGTTTTTCTGCGTCGGCTTTCCGTTTTCTCTTCCATGGCCAGGCGTTGGGTCTTCTGATCCAGCCATGATGAGTAGTTTCCTTTCCAGGGAATCCCTTCCCCACGGTCAAGTTCAAGTATCCAGCCTGCAACATTATCCAGAAAATAGCGGTCGTGAGTAACTGCTATTACAGTTCCTTTATAATTCTGCAGATGCATCTCCAGCCACTGCACCGATTCAGCGTCCAGATGGTTGGTTGGCTCATCCAGCAGTAGAATATCAGGTTCGCTGAGCAGCAATCTGCATAAGGCGACCCGACGGCGTTCACCACCGGAAAGTACGCCTACTATTGCATCCGCTTCAGGACAACGAAGGGCATCCATAGCCCTTTCCAGGCGGCTGTCAAGTTCCCAACCGTTATGATGATCGATCAGTTCACTGATTTCGCCCTGCCTGTTTATCAGCCGGTTCATTTCATCATCGTCCATCGGTTCCATAAAACGGTTATTTACCTCCTCATATTCCTTGAGCAGATCAACAATTTCATGAACTCCTTCTTCAACTACCTGACGTACAGTTTTTGTGTCATCGAGATGAGGTTCCTGCTCAAGCATACCAATTGAAAATCCACCGGCAAAAACCACTTCACCCTGGATGGCAGTATCAACACCGGCAATGATTTTAAGTAAAGTTGACTTCCCCGAACCATTCAATCCAATGATTCCGATTTTAGCTCCATAATAGAACGATAGATAAATATCTTTCAGAATCTGCCGGTTAGGAGGAACTACTTTACCTACTCCAACCATCGAAAAGATGATCTTGTAATCTTCAGCCATTGCTTTTTTGTTTTTACAAAGGTAAGAATCACGTCCTTTTTATTATCGATTCTCAATCGAATGACATATATTTGAATAAGAGAAGTTCAAGAACAGATCCATTTATTTATCAAAAGTATGTCTGGCAAGATCCCTCGGTCTAAAACCTGGATCAGGAATTTATTGTTGATTTTGAGCGCTGTTCCGCTCTTAACAGGGATTTCCGGCCTTCTCGGCTGGTTTTTTAATCAGGAATTACTTACATCCTTCGGCCTTGGTTTGATTCCGATAGCTCCGATTACAGCAATCCTCCTGATGATTTTGAGCTTCCTTTTTATTTTTAACCTCAAAATGAAAACCAGGCCTATTGTCAGACGGGTCACAGCAGGCCTTTCCATATCGGTTATTTTCATTGCCGTAACCATTTTCACTCTTTCATTTTTTGATATTAAAACGGATTTTGAACACTTGTGGATTCCAGTGGTAACCGGTTATTCCAGCCCCGGCGCCGGACATATGTCTCCGGTCACAGCTGTTCTGATTGCTACTCTCGGATTGTCCTTTCTGATTGTCAGGATGTTTAACAGAACAACCTTTTCCATTATTATCCCGATAGCATTGGCTGGCTTTACGGTAGTAGTCTCGATGGCCTTCTTTACAGGTTATGTCATTGGTCAGCCTCTCTTATACGGGATTGATATAATTCCACCGGCATCGAACACAAGTCTGAGCCTTCTTTCCTTAAGCTTGGCTTTCATAATTGAATCACTTCAATTCGAAAAGTTGGAGTTGGATACACTTTCTGATCTGGACAGCAGGTTCCGGAACGTTTTTGAACACTCTGCAGAAGGAAGATCGATGATCTTTCCGGATGGCACTTTTCAGGTGAATAAAGCCTTTGCCGAAATGCTCGGGTACTCAATAGGCGAACTTAATAAATTAACATGGATACCCGTAACTCATCCCGATGATCAGAAAATCAGTAAGGATTATATGGATCTTCTGATCGAAAACAAAGCAGAATCATTAAGATTTGAAAAGCGTTATCTCCATAAGGAAGGCCATATTGTATGGGTTGATTTCCACAGCTACCTTCAAAGAGACGCTGACGGCAACTCACTGTACTTCATTAATTCCGCAATCGATATCACCGCCAATAAGGATTTGCATGAGCAGTTGATTAAGGCTAAAGAACAGGCTGAAAAAGCGAATCAGCTAAAAGATGCTTTTATCGCAAATATGTCACATGAAATTCGTACTCCGCTGAATGCCATCCTTGGTTTTTCTGATCTGCTGCATGATGAAATATCACAAAAGGGACTGATGGAATATGAATCGTATTTTGATATAATACGATCCTCAGGCATCCGCCTCATGCGGACGGTAGATATGATTCTTAATGTATCCAGATTACAGGTGGGTGCCTACGTACAGCATCCTGTAAGACTGTCTCTTTATAAAATGATAAACAATCTGGTGACAGAATACCGGTTGCCGGCCTCAAAAAAAGGGCTTACTATCGATTTTCGCAATGAGCTGAATGAGCCTGAAATTCATGCTGATGAATACTGTATACTCCATTCGATCTCAAACCTGATAGATAATGCCATAAAATATACACGGTCAGGCAGTATCCATTTAAAACTTTACTCCTCTGCTGATCAGTCAATTTGTTTGGATGTCGTCGATACCGGCATTGGAATTACCGAAGAATTCATGACCCAGATCTTTAATCCCTTTACGCAGGAAGAAACAAGTTCAACCAGAAACTTCGAAGGGATCGGACTGGGGCTATCCCTGGCCTACAGGATGCTTGGTGTAACTGGTGCAACTCTTTCCGTAAAAAGTCTGAAAGGTCAGGGAACCACCTTTACTGTCACCTTTCCCCGGACAGCCACACTGTCATAATCGCCCGGTCTAACGAAGGAACTCTTTCAAATTTGGTAAATAAAGAGATCAGAATATTCCGGCATTCAATAATTATGCTTATATTATAATCGTTATTATGTTTATTATTTAATCAAACCTTATTAGCGAGGCGAAGCCGAGCCTATTAGCGACCGAAGGGAGCCTATTAGCGACCGAAGGGAGCCTATTAGCGCGAAGCGCCTGTTAGTGAGCGTTAGCGAACCTATTATACGAACGCAGTGAGTAGAACAGTAGCACACTTCGACCTCGACACCTTCTTCGTGTCGGTAGAGCGTCTGATGAACAGCAGCCTGCAGGGCAAGCCAGTAATCATCGGGGGCATGTCTGATCGCGGCGTGGTGGCCAGCTGCAGCTATGAGGCCCGCTCATACGGCGTTCATTCGGCCATGCCCATGAAAATGGCCAAACAGATGTGCAGCGACGGCATATATATACGCGGCGATATGGAAACATACAGCAAATATTCTCGCACCGTAACCGATATTATTGCCGATTCAGCCCCGGTATACGAAAAAGCCTCGATCGATGAGCATTATCTGGATATCACCGGGATGGACCGCTTTTTCGGATCCCTGAAATGGACTCACGAACTCCGGCAGCGTATAATCAGGGAAACCGGACTGCCTATTTCTTTCGGCCTGTCCATTAATAAAACAGTCTCTAAGATCGCCACAGGAATAGCCAAGCCCAATGGGGAAAAAGAAGTGCCCGAACCCGAAGTGCACAATTTTCTCGCTCCCCTTTCGATCCAGAAAATTCCGATGCTCGGACCCAAAACATACCAGCTGCTCCGGTCGATGGGTGTGCTCACCATCCATACTCTCAGCGAGATCCCGCCCGAAATGATGGAACAGGTGCTGGGCAAAAACGGTATCATCATCTGGAAAAAAGCAAACGGTATCGACCCCACCCCTGTGGAACCCTACTGGGAACAGAAAAGTATCAGCTCCGAAAGTACATACGAGCAGGATACCACCGACGTGCAGGATCTTAATCGCAAAATGATCACCATGGTGGAAAAAATCGCCTTCGAGTTGCGCAAGCAGGAAAAACTTACCGCCTGCGTTACCGTAAAAATCCGCTACGCCAACTTTGATACCCATACCCTGCAAAAGCGCATTCCATATACCAGTTTCGACCACGTACTCATCCCCATAATTCAGGAACTGTTCAAACGTCTTTATACCCGAAGAATGCTCGTAAGGCTGATCGGAGTCCGCTTCAGCGAACTCGTTCATGGCACTCAGCAGCTCAACCTCTTCGAAGACACCCCCGAGCAGGTTAACCTTTACCTCGCTATGGACAAACTCAGGCTCCGGTATGGCAGCGATGCCGTAAAGCGCGCAATTGGCGTACCGAAATAAGGCACATGGCACAAGGCTCAAGGCACAAGTAAGGATATAAGAAGCCTCTCATTAAGAAAAGTATTATACCTTTATTGCGCAAAATTGCATCCCTGTAAATGGAGAACCTGCCGAACCTTCTCATTGTTGATGACTCTCATGACAATCTTGTCCTGTACAGTTATCTTCTCAAAAACATCAAGGCTAACCTGGTCGAGGCGCTTTCCGGTCAGGAAGCATTGGAGAAAACAATGGGGATGGAACTTGCTCTTGCCCTCATCGACGTTCGGATGCCTGTCATGAACGGCTATGAACTGGCCCTGAAACTAAATGGGGAAGGAACCGGCATGAATGTGCCGATCATTTTTATCACAGCCAGTCATGTAAATGAAATACAGATCTTTAAAGGATACGGCTCCGGAGCTGTCGATTATATCTTTAAACCACTCAACGCACTGGTTCTCGTTAGTAAGATCAATGTATTCCTTGATCTTTTCAACCAAAAGAAACTTATTGCCAATGATGCCGCCCTGCTAAAGAAATCAGCCGATGAACTTATCCGGGTTAATGCCGAGCTGAGAGCTAATGAAATTGAGCTG
>CAILAQ010000461.1 GCA_903832165.1 uncultured Bacteroidota bacterium
AAGCTCAATGGTACTGATTAGCGGAACCTCTGTAAATGACACGCCTCCCCCGTTTTTGGCAACATCTTTATCAGATGAAGCACCGCTTTTAAATATCACAAAAATTGAGCCCTCCGGAGCAAAGTGCAGGGGTATATAGGTTAGTCCGTTCTCTTCCCGATAGCTGGGAGCTTCTTTTATCTCGCCGGTCACGGGATCCCAAAGCCGAGGCACTTTCCCGTTTATCCGGAAGCTGGCCATAACGTCCTCAGTGCTGTTTAACCGGTTGGCAACAAAATAAATATCTTCCGTGCTGGTGGCACGATGAATGAAATCGAGTACGGTTTCTGTCCGCTGGCTCTGATATCCAAAATCAGGCTGAACCTTGATTGCAGCGAGTACCTCATTGACATTCTGCCCCCAGATCACCCGACCCTTGCCTACCCTGTTTTCAGTTATTGTTGATCCGTCGATCTTGCCCCATAACCGGCTGGCTATAGTTCTCAGTTCACTGTCGTTAGCCGGATAACCTGTTAACCCAGTCGCTTCCGCCGGCCTCGGTCCGATCACCGTCATGCCTGCATTAACCAATGAATCGATCTTTTTCAGAACGCTGAGACTGATCGCCTTTTCCGGGGCCAGCATCAGAATCCGATAGCTCATGCCATCGGGCAAAACAATTCTGCTGCCATCAAATGAAAGGCGGTTAAGAACAACATCTTCAGAGCATTTATCCCAGTCGTAACCAAATTTCAATTCCGGCAATTCCTCTTTCAGGAACACAAAATTCGGTACATCATCGCCATAATAATACAGGACATCCGCCGCAAACAGACCTTGCTGAAGGAGGTAGCTGCAGCGATCGAGATAACTGATAAAATCTTTGGATTGCTCCCACCAGGTGACATTCGGGTTCAGGTGCGTACCGGCAAAGTACTCATTGCCCGGACTTCCGTATTCCTTGGGCGAGGAGGTGAAGGTGTGCCAAACGATGCGATTTACGCCTGAACAAAAAATGCGATCGATATTTCCTTTCAGATCCTTTGGCGAACGTTCCCACTGCGGTCCGATGCTTGTAGGCCCCTCTGCCGCCATAAAACGTTTCCCGTTCGTGTGGGCAACACTGGCACCCTGGCGCACCGAGAGCCGCTCATCATCCTTAACCCTGTGGGTATTTGAAACGGCCCAAAACTCACCCTGAGGAAAATCGCTGATCGCCATAACCTTAAGTCCATCAACGGGAGCCGAGTGAGGCCCGCCGGATTCGGGGTGTATGCCCAATCCATATTTATGAGCAACAGTGTAAAATTGCCGGTAATGATTCTCGTTCACGCAATCGCCAATAGTTTTCCTGAAATCATGTAAAAACCGGTCAGACACATCGCGATTTTCGATAATCCGGCCAGCCAGAACGGGCATGAACTTACTCATATCATATCCCCTGAATTTCACAAACTCCTCAGGCAGGATATCCGTCCAGTTAACCGTACCCATTTCCCAGCTGTCGGTCTGCAAAAACCTCACACTTTTTCCGGCCGACTGTGCGGTTTCGATTAACGGAATGATGACTGTTTTACTGAATAATTCGAAAGCTTTTTTGCTCAGATGATCCACGGACAGACCTTCCCATCCGTCGCTGTTTGTTGAGGTGCGTGCTCCGGTACAAGTGTAGCCATATCGGATAATTGTCCACCTGCCGGCCGGGGCATTCCACTCCAGCCTGCCGTTCTTGAAATTATCGGTCAGGTCAATCACCTGATCCTTTTTTATGGCGATATCACTTCCGTCGCCCGGAAAATCGTTTCTCAATTCAGAAAGAGGATAAATGCCTTTCCAGCCCATTGCATCATTGAACGACTTTTTCTTCCAGTTCTGAATGGCCTGATTCTCGACCGGCATACCATCAACTTTCGGAATTGCCTGGACCATGACATCCCTGTATAGCAGAAGGGTATCGGGCTTCTTCAATTCGATGCTGATTTTTTGCCCGCCGGATATATCTTCTTCAGACCATACCAAATTCTTCATGGCAAATTCTGGAGTAATGGAAGGCCCGCCTGGATTCCAGCCGCTCTGCGCATTCACGCTCAGCTCTATCCCGATCCGTTCAGCCTCCCTGACCGCATGCTTGTACAGCTCCATCCAGGCCGGACTCATGAAAACCGGACCGGCAGGCGTTTTCAGGGCTACCTGATAATTCGAGCTCCCGGCATCCACGATCGACGCGCCACCATAGCCTTTGGCCTTCATCTGCTCCAGATCACGGGTTATAGATTCCTTCGTAGCCATGCTGTTCAGCCACCACCAGTAACAACGAAGACGCGACTCGGACGGCGGATTTTGAAAACCCGCTTTCAACTGATTATAGCTGACGAGCCTGGAGGTTTGAATCCCACTGTTTTCACTTTGTGCCTGCAGTTGAAAGCTCAGGAATGAAGCTATGATTATTAGGATAACTCGATACATATTATTGTTCAGCTTTTTAACAAATATCAGT
>CAILAQ010000462.1 GCA_903832165.1 uncultured Bacteroidota bacterium
GCCATGAGTTGGTTCGAAAACAGCAATCTCCTCGCCAAGATTAGCAGAGCAGGCAAATCCAAGTCCGCCAATTAATCCAGCAAAGCCATCGGAAACAATATCGCCGAACATATTCCCTGCAACGATAACCCCGTAATCTTCCGGATTTTTAGTAAGCCACATCATCTGGGCATCAATGTTGGTATTCCAGAGAGCAATTTCAGGATATTCATTCTTTTGCATATCCTGTGCCATTTTGTACATCATCCCGCTGGTTTCACGGATAACATTGGGCTTTTCGCAAACAGTAACAGATTTATAGCCATTAATACGGGCATGTTCGAAGGCGGCTTTCAGTATCCTTCCTGTATATTTCCTGGTAAAGATCCTTGCTGAGATTGAAATCTCATCTTTCGGAACATTTCCAAAATTCTTAAGGAACGCCTTATGAGTTTTAAAGGCCTCGTAAACCTGCTCCGGCGGGTTCGACCATTCGACACCGCTATAGAGGCATTCCGTATTTTGCCTGAAAATGACCACGTCGACAAACGGTTCCTCAATATTTCCGACTGCACCACGGCGAACAAAGTTCAGCGGGTTTCCAAGATAGGTTCTGCAGGGCCGGATACAAATATCCAGATCGAAAAGCTGGCGCATGCCCACAATAGGGCTGGCATAAACAAAACCCTTTCCCTGAAGCTCAGGGTTCAGTTCGGCAGCTGCGGCATCCTTGGGCTTAGATGTTATGGCTCCAAATAATCCTATTTTGTGCTTCTTCAGCTGTTCGATTGTACGATCCGGCAAAGGATTTCCTTCCTTTTTCCAGAATTCCCAGCCAATATCAGCATATTCATAATCAGCCTTAAAACCTGCAGCATCCAAAACCCGGACAGCAGCTTCCAAAACAACGGTACCGATGCCATCTCCAGGCATTGCAACAATAGTTTTTTTGGTCATAAACAATTAAATATTAGTTAGTTTGATCTTTTTTATCTGATAAGTAAATATAGTTTTTTTTATTCCTTATTCAAAGGCGGGCGATTAGGTATATCTTTACAAAAAACCTCAGATTATGTCAGAATTAATGACCCTTGAACCTGCAGCTCTCTGGAAACAATTCGCCGATGTTTTAAAAATCCCAAGGCCCAGCGACCATGAAAAGGAGATCAGGGATTTTCTGATAAAATTTGCCCAGGCCCGGAATCTATCTCATGAAACAGACCTGGCAGGAAATCTGATCATTCGCAAGGCGGCGTCGAAAGGAAGAGAAAATTCTTTAGGAGTTTGCCTGCAAAGTCATCTTGATATGGTTTGCGAAAAAAACGTACGAACCGATTTTGACTTTTTTCATGATGCGATTCAGGCCTATGTTGATGGTGACTGGGTTAAAGCCAGAGGAACGACTCTCGGTGGCGACGATGGCATTGGAATTGCTGCACAGATGGCTATTCTTGACGAAAAAGAATTAATACATGGTCCGTTAGAGTGTTTGTTTACCGTTGCTGAGGAGACCGGGCTGAACGGAGCTTTCGGACTTCAGCCAGATTTCATTCAAAGCAAGATTCTGCTTAATCTGGATTCTGAGGATGAAGGTGAGCTTTTTATTGGTTGTGCCGGTGGTATGGACCTGACTGCTTGGTTTGATTACCTTCAGGAATTTATTCCCGACGGCCATGTTTCCGTTAAATTGGGCGTTAAAGGTCTTATCGGTGGTCATTCCGGTGATGATATTCATAAGGGACTGGGAAATGCAAATAAAATTCTTACCCGGTTCCTTTGGCAGCATGCCGATGAATTTGAAATCCGCATCGGCAATATTGACGGAGGGAACCTTCGGAATGCTATTGCCCGCGAAGCCGAAGCGATTATCACCCTGCCTGAAAACAAGAAGGATGATTTGTTGAAAGCTTTCATAAATTTCCAATCAGACATTCGTGGTGAATTCGTCAGGACCGAGCCTGAACTCGAACTCTGGTTCACTGATTGTCCGATGCCTGAATGGGTGATTGATGAGGATTGTCAATGCAATCTGCTCAACGCGCTGTATGCCTGTCCACACGGTGTTCATTCCTGGAGCCAGACAATTCCCGGTCTAGTTGAAACCTCATCAAATCTGGCTGCTGTAAAGTTCAGTGAAGAGCGTATTAAAATCACGACCAGCCAGAGAAGCTCTCTTGAATCCGCAAAAGAGAACATGTCGAATATGGTTGAAAGCGTATTTCTGCTTGCGGGTGCCTTTACAGAAAGATCGACAGGTTACCCCGGATGGAATCCCAATCCTGATTCTCCGGTTTTAAGGATCACTGAAAAGGCATATCAGGATTTGTTCAATCAAAAACCTTTAGTCAAGGCGATTCATGCCGGACTTGAATGCGGACTTTTTCTCGAGAAATATCCGCTAATGGATATGATTTCCTTTGGTCCTACGATTAAAGGCGTTCATTCTCCGGATGAAAGGTTGAATATTCCGACAACTGATAAATTCTGGAAACTACTGATCGAAGTAATAAAAAGAATCGAATAAAATGAGTATTCCAGGCATTGTACAGCGTGATGCATATTTATCGCCTTTCCTGAATCAGATTGAATCCAGGATGGATAGGATAAAATTGAGAATCAGTAAAATAACCACGCCAGGAGAGTCCCTGAATGCATTTGCCAATGGGCACCACCATTTCGGATTGCATAAGACAAATACAGGCTGGGTGGTGCACGAGTGGGCTCCAAATGCCACATCCATCTATTTAACAGGATCATTTAATGAATGGAGGATAGAGCAGAAATATCAATTTACTGAAACAGCTTCAGGACAATGGGAGTTAATACTTGATCATGGTGGTATTCATCACCTTGACGAATATAAGCTTTGGATTTCCTGGCCCGGTGGTGCTGATTTCAGAATTCCTCTTTATGCTAACCGGGTGGTGCAGGACGACAAAACAAAACTGTTCAATGCCCAGGTATGGTGTCCGTCAAAATCGCTGAAAGTAAGCCAGCCATTAGTCCCTCAGAAGAATAGCAGATCTGAACTATCAGCTGCACTGATTTACGAAGCACATACAGGAATGTCTTCTGAAGAGGAAAAGGTGAGCACTTTTGATGAATTCAGAACAACCATATTACCCAGGATTATCAGATTAGGGTATAACAC
>CAILAQ010000463.1 GCA_903832165.1 uncultured Bacteroidota bacterium
CTGGAAAAGAAAGCCTTTATACGGGTAATAGTTTTCAGGTGAGGAATAATAAACACCACCGTACCGGCCCAGCAGATATAGGTCAAACCTAAAATCCGGGCTTTTTACAATAAATGGTAATAACTGGAGATTAATATTCGCACCGAAAAAAGGCGTATTTTGATTTTGATAGAGTAATGGCCCGGCAACAGGGAGCCAGGATGTAAGCCGGCTATAGCCCAGATAACCACCGACCTCAAGAAAATTCAGAATACCGTAATTCGCCTCAACACGATAATTTCCGTAGGATTGCTTTGAACCGCTCTTCGATTCAAAAAGCCCCGGGTAACTGGAAAATCCAAGCTTGATGTTCCACCGGTTTTTGATGTAGGAATCTTGTGCAAAAACTGTCACAAATGAGAGAATGAGAGCCAAAAAAATAACACTTTGCTTTTTCATAGGTTTGTTTATTTTACTTGATATAACCATTTTTTTAATCGTTGATTGACAGGCTTCTTAATCCTTTTAGGATCATTTTTATCAAAGAACACCTTATAAGAGACTGAAGGGATGATCGGAAAGAAACTCATCTGATACAGATTCATTGGCTTAAAGTCTGCAGACTCGCCAGGCATTTGGAGCCCTCGTAAAGGTTCCGAATTGTAATAATAGTAGTAGGGATTTTGTCTGTTATAAAGGTTGTAAATGGAAAAGGTCCAGATGGCTTTGTGATTATTCCTGGTGATTGTGTTTAAAGTCGCCCCAATGTCCAGTCGATGATAATCCCTCATATGGGTACTGTTGCGCTCGCCATACAGTAATACTTCATAATACCCATAATTCCCGTTTTCATCCGGCATCGTATTCTGTGCCAGCTGACGACCCAGGATCGGCGTAAAGGGCAGACCGGTCTGATACACCCAGGTGAGATTAATCGCCCACTTATCATTGATTTTATGATTGATGTTCAGCGATGCTGTGTGGGGCCGGTTAAACTCGAACACATACTCCTTGCCTGCGTTCAGTTCGGGATATTGACGGGTCGTATGAGACCATGTATAGCTGGCAAAACCGGTCCAGTCGCCGAAAGTCTTTCTCAACAGGAACTCAACGCCCATTGACCTGCCGATGCCTCCCGAAATGATTTTCGACCGCCAGTCGGCATCACCCATCAGATTGGAATATCCTTCCTTGTAGGTGGTCAGCCTTTCCATCGTCTTATAATAAATGGAAAATTCAGCCTGGAACATATCCTGGCGGAAAGAACCGTTCCATCCAATAGAGTACTGGTCGCTCAGGGCAGGTGCGATACGGCGATCCGACGGAACCCATACCTCATTGCTGAAAATATTGCCGGTAGTGACCAGCAAATGTGAATTCTGGGTCACACGCATGTAACTCAGATTCAATTGATGTTTTTCGGCAATGCCAATATTGATGCTCACACGAGGTTCCCAGGAGATCCCGGAATAACCTGTTGTCGTATAATTGACCAGTCGCATTCCCAGGTTTGCTTCAACCCTTTTGAGAAGTGCAATTTTGTTATCCATATAGAGTGCTGATTCCAAAGTCCTCAGCTGTTCATTAGCCGGTTGTATCAATTGATTGGACTGGTAAGTATTGTTGGGTACATGGATAAACAGCGATGACTGAAGTCCTGCATCGACCGACCAGTTTTTGAATATCAGGAATTTCGAATTGGTGCGGAACGAAAAATCCTGAACGGAAGAGAAATACTGTCGGCTATAGCTGTTATTCAGTGTAGTATCGGTAACTGAATATAACAAGTCATTTTTCAATCGGTATCGAGCATACGACAGGCTATTGGTCATGAATATCCTTGGAGAGATCACCCGGTTCCACCTTCCGGATGCCAGCCAGTTACCCCAAACATTCCCAATATGAATTTTTTGAGTCTTACCTGATTCCTTCAGAAAGGACCAGGCATTCAGGTAATCATCTCCCTGATAGAGATTCAGGTGAAAGCTATTCCGATCATCCGGCTTCCAGGAAAACTTGCCATTCAAATCATGAAATCCATAAGAAGCCAATAGATTATTCTGTCCGGATATTATGGTTCCGAGCAAGAAATAAGCATCATAAAGAGTTTTCCGTCCGGTGACAATAAAATTGGCGTTTTTCAATTTCAACGGGCCCTCAACAGTAAATGAGGCATCGGTAATCCCTATGCTGAAAGAACCTTTCAGGGCTGAGTGATCTCCTTCCCGCTGGGCAATGTCCACCACAGATGACAACCGTCCACCGAACCGGGCAGGAAACCCTCCTTTATAAATATCTATTGTATTAATGATATCCGGATTAAACACGGACATGAA
>CAILAQ010000464.1 GCA_903832165.1 uncultured Bacteroidota bacterium
AGATAAAGGCTATCTTGTACGTCCTTTCCAGCAGTTAAAGCAGCACCAAGTTCATCTGTTAATATTGCAACAATGAGATAATCCAAATCGTCTCGTGAGATGTGGGCGATAAAAACATGTCCACCCGTCGCCCCAGGTTTTTTGTCAGCTTCGATGCATAGCGTTCTCATCATAGATTGTGATAACACAACAAAATTCTTACTTTTGTCAATATAGTAATCACTAATATATTTTGACATCGGATAATTGTCTTTATCTTCTTCGAAACGCCCATGGGATTTTCCTGTGCGCTTTGCATACTCGCTAATCAATTGATCTACGAGTCTTTGAACTGTGGGTGTTACTTTCAGAAGGTCGTCGCGTTCATCGGCTTTAAATTTATTCTCTACTTTGACTAGATCATGAACAATAACAGCACCAATGCTGTTTTTAGACGGTGGAACATCGATTGCTGGGAATTCCATCACTTATCTTCCTATTACTATAAAGTGGCATGGAAATAGTCCAAAGGGGACTAGGTGCAATTAATTTCATTTTGCTCGGCATATCCCATAAAGAGTAAAGCAGACATATTCTGCTTTGCAGCCTGTAACTTTTCCAGCGTTTTTTTCAAGTCTGCGGAAGTCAATATTTCACGATCATGAATAACCGCATCCTTAATGGCTTCTTGCACTGCGCGGGTTAGTTCAGCATGGTTTAGCCCATCGGCAATTTTAGCTAAACTACTCCAAGATGGTTTGGCAATGTTAAAACCGGATAATTTGGCTTTCAGTAGTTCGACGATTTGCACCTGATTAGGCAAACCATATTGAATCACATCGTCAAAACGCCGGAACAGCGCATAGTCCAGACTTTGGGGATGATTGGTAGCGGCGATGATGATACTGTTAGATTCATCCTGCTCTAACATTTGCAGGAAGCTATTCAATACCCGGCGTATTTCTCCCACGTCATTGCCAAAGCCCCGCTGTGCGCCAATGGCATCAAACTCGTCGAAGAAATACACGCCCCGCACCGAAGTAATGCAATCGAATATTTGCCTTAGCTTGGCTGCCGTCTCGCCCATGAATTTGGTGATGAGCGCATCTAGCCGAACGACAAATAAGGGGATGCCCAATTCACCCGCCAAGACCGACGCGGTAAGTGTCTTGCCGGTTCCGGGTGGACCGACCAAGAGAAGTTTACGGCGAGGAGAAAGACCATGAGCTTGGATTTTGGAAAAGTTGCGCTGTTCCTTAATTAGCCGTTGTAGGCGTTCTGATGTGCTGTCGTCCAACACCATTTCGGTAAGCCTCGCTTTTGGATAGTAGGCATCCAGCAATCCCGCCAATTCTCCGCGTGGCTGGGCAATTGGTGTGGGGCGCTTGCCGCTAAAAACGGGAACTGAACGAGCTTTGGCTGCATCGATCATTCCGCGAAGCTCTTCGGCTAGTTTCCCATGGCCTAATTTGGCTTCATGAGCCGCCATTTGCATGGCAACAGCAAAAAAATGACCATCATCGCCATCAATATGCGACTTGAGCAGAGCTTTGAGTTGATCCGCGCTAGCCATTAAATTTAGAATCCGTGATGATTACAGGCGACAAATGTGAATATCATACCATTGCCTGAAATGACTACAACATCAATTAAAATATAGGCATCCATGTAATGGCTAAATGCAGCCTTTGATTGGCAACGATGCAACCCAGCATTTGCAACGTTCAAATGATACAAATCAATGGGATGACATGGCAATTCCAGTTAGGTACGAAAAATGAAGTCAGGTCTTACCTTTTGCCAGCCAATGCTCTTACTGAACACCACTTTGCTTCATTTGGATTGGAAGCGGTTCGATGAACCAAGCATGGCAAACAGTGCAAAAGGTTGCTGACCAACTTTCTGATTTTTACGAACCCGCTGATGTTCGGCTATGGTTATTTTCGCGTCAAAAGCTTCTAAAAAGCGAAACTCCCGCCGATCTAATCCAACAGGGACGGGCGAATGAGGTGATTGCTGTGATTGATCAACTCCGCGATGGTGTATATATTTGATTAATGGGAGATACTTGGTTGATCCATAATCCAGCATTGCTAGACCAATTGAGGATGTCCCTGTGATTTTTTGCTTGTTAAATTGGTGATAAACTACTCCAATCCTAGCTCCCTTTTGCTCATCCAACCATGCAAGATTGCATTCCTAATTGGCTCAATTGGCAAAAAGGAAAGGCAAGCGAGGACATGAATAAGATTTTTTAGCGGCTCCACTATTCTTTGAACTATATCCACTTATCTGACGAGTATGCATTTATTACGCGAACGATGGC
>CAILAQ010000465.1 GCA_903832165.1 uncultured Bacteroidota bacterium
ATCCCCTCTTTTTCAGAGGTTGCTATTTTGGGCATTATTAATCATGATTTGTTTGTAACATCTTCTTAAACTGGTTATAATAATCAATTGGCTGTTAGCGGTATGTATAGAATTTTGGTTACCCATTCATGCACAGGTTTTAATAGTTCAAAACCATTCTTCAAATTTGATTCGATATCTCCTGATAAATTAATTGGTGTCCATATCGTTAGATGGGGTGAAACTTCCATAATTTTAGTTTGTTCGTCATTCTTTGATTTCTTTGAAAATGTTACCGGTTGCTTCCGTCAAAAGAGAGTTCCATCGTTCGGAATCCATTTCTGATAAGGGAATTTCGCTGCCACCGATGTATTTTTATACAATGTCAGGTTTTTTCAGTTCGGATAAAATGAAAGATGCGATTGGCCAGCTTGAATATTTCATGCCTTCAAAATTTTCATTTGCTGAATGGCTATCAGGTTCAATTTAATAAGACGTTCGTTTTGTGGCATATTCTCATTGATGAAAACTGCATTCAAGTTTTCCATATTCGACAGGCAAATTAATTCGCTGATGTTTGCATAATCACGAATATTTCCGATTAAATCAGGGTTTGCATCGCGCCACTGTTTTGCAGTAATGCCAAACATGGCTATGTTAAGAACGTCCACCTCGTTGGCATATACTATTGATGTTTGAGCTGGTGAAAGTTCCTTAGGAATTAGGTTTTGTTTAATGGCATCGGTGTGTATATGATAGTTGAGCTTAGCCAACTCACGCTTTGCCGACCAGCCTAAAAGTTTTTGTTCTTCTTCTTTAAGGCGTTGGAATTCTTTTACGATATACAATTCGAACTCAACAGAAATCCAACTGGCAAATTTGAAAGCAATATCTTTGTTAGCAAATGTTCCTCCGTAACGGCCTGATTTTACGATAAAACCAATCGCGCCTGTTGAAGAAACCCACTTTTGTGGAGACATAGTAAACGCATTTAATCCGGCATCTTTTCTAAACCCCTCGAATTCGAGGGGTTTAAAATTGGGATTGTACAAGGTTTCCCAAATGCCAAGAAACTCAATGGTATTGCGGTTTCGCATCCAATTGCCTATGACCGCACTGGTATCATCGGTTTTGAATTTGGCAATATCGGTAAGCGAAATGAAGTCGGTATCCTTTACAGTGATAACCACAACATCGGTATCTTTTACATTAATTATCTTGCTCATCTTCAACCTCTACTTGAATTTTTGTTGATCTCTGAACAACATGCATGCGGGCTTCTTGAAGTCATGCCGATTTTACATATTGACAGATCTATCTCCTTCACTTCAAAGATATATACATAGGCATTATTATTGCCGGTACTTTCATTATTTTCCATAACATCAATATGTTAAATAGAGTTGATTCATGAAAGATTAAGATTAGTCTTAGCGTTTTTTAAATCCGTGTGATTTAGAGTTAAATTGTTTCTTTTTTTTGAATTGCACCCCAAGAGTTGGTCGCATCAAGGTTATTACCCGAAAGTTGATTACCCGAATACTTTCGGGTATCTGAAGTATAGAATATCTGGTGTTCATATTGCATATCAATGGTTAAATTCTCAAAACTGGCTGGTGCATAAGCTTTTAAATCAAAAGTAAATTCGCCGTTTTTCAGATTAACGGGGTCGCCTTCTTTTTCGCCTCGCAGGTTTACCGGTTGAGCTTTTTGAAATTTGATGCCATCGGGGTTGGCACCAAATGCAGTCACCAGAATTCCTTCCCGGGATCCTTCCTGCCAAAGTGGGAAATTGGTATTCCACATATTGTTGTAAAGGTTGACAAAACTATGCCTGTATTATCAGCCTGGGTATGCATGATTGGTGAATAGCGGATGGAGGAGCGGTTTTGAATCAATTTCCGAGGCATTACTCATGATGGTCAGGGAGAAGAGAAGGAGGCCAGTGAGAGAACGGCCAGAAAAGCATTTTATGTGCATATTCAGTTATTTTCTGAGCAGGTATGCGATGAGTTTATCCCCATGCCGCACATATATCATTCCGTTGTGAATGACCGGGTGCGCCCAGTGAGGGCCGGTTCCATCCTCAATCCGGATGGAGGAAATCAGGTTGAACTTAGCGGGATCAGGACGAACCAGTGCAAGCTGCCCCTTCTTTTCATCATAGCAATACAACATGGAATCGGCCGCAATGATTGCGCCCTTATTGTTCATTTGGGCTTCCCACCGGTTGCTGCCGGTTTTCCAGTCAATGCACGCCCAGTTGCCGTTGCTGTTGTTAATCCAGTTTGATCCGTACAGGTATCCATCGATCAGCACATTGCCGCCAAAATGAGTATCGAGCAGCGTGTTGGTCCATTTCAGGGTGATCGAGTTGCCGGCTTCATTGAGCGTGAACATGGCCGATGGATGGTTGTAACCTTTAGCCACGAAAAGCTCCCCATTATGGTAAAGCGGCGTATTGCAGTTGGTCACCTTCAGGAAGGGATTCTCTATCGGGCCCTTCAAGGCCAGATAATTGAATTCCCAGAGAATATTGCCATCGGCCGGATCAACCCCGAAAAGAATATTCCCCATCAGGTTGATGATCATCTCCTGATTGTTGTGTTTTACATACAGCGGCGATACATAAGCGGCGGAATCCGCCAGGCTGCGGGTTTTCCAGATCAGCTCGCCCGTATACTTGTTTAATGCTACCATGCTGGTTTCATAGCCGCCCGGTGTGTAAAACACCTTGTCGCCCACGATCAGCGGTGACTCGGCTACACCGTAAAGATTGCACCTGCCTGAAAACTCCGTATAAACATCCCTGTACCAGATTTTCTCGCCGGTCCTTGCATCGTGACATGCAGCTTCACCCATCCCGCTGATCATATAGAGCTTCTCGTTTTCAAGCGTTGGTGTTGTGCGGGTTTCGCCATACGAACCCGTCCATGCCCGGCCGAATGGATGCTGCCACACCTGTTTTCCATTGAAATCCAGTGCGGTAATTATATCGGCACCATCCTTGCGACCGGTTACATAAATGTATTGCCCGCCAATTGCCGGTGAGGAATATCCGGTACCGAGGTCATCAGCCACCCACACTTTTTCCGGACCACCTTCCGGCCACACTTTCATGAGCCCGGATTCGTTGTAGATCCCGGTGCGTCCGATACCACGCCATTCCGACTGAATTTGCGACCTTCCCGGCTGTTGCGCCAGTATGAGTAAAACGATTGCCAGATATTTCACTTATTTGCTGTTTGATTCAAAGTTGATTTGCCAGGAAACTTCCCCATTATCAGGCCGCTCCAGGATGATTTGTACCAGCCCGTCGGCAGGATGTTTGCTGAGTTTTGCCTTCGCGCCGGAAGCTGTTACCCTGGTTGCGGTGCTGCCATTGCCTGCTACCACGATTTTGAAAGGTTCGCCGCCAATAACCTTTGCCACGCCTGACAGAATATGTTTTTCGCCGTCCCACTTAACATTGGACAGATCCATCCAGCCTTGAAGTACATGGCGGTTAGTGGACAGTACCTGCGGATTCGGTTGCACCTTACGAATAGACAGCATGGCGCATTGGGTTGGCCCTAAAAGTTTCTCCACTTTTGCCGTACCGGAAAACTTGCCGACCAGGGAGTCCGACCAGAATTCATACGCATAATAGGAAGCGGCGGGGTCGAGACCGATAGCCCCGGCAACATGTTCTCCGCTCAGCGCCACCGATATCGGGCCTGCACTGGCCGTATCAGGATTAAACAGTGCTACCTGATGCCAATCGGGTGTCAATTCGAGGTCGTACACACGCGGATTTGCCTGCCCGGTGAATGCATCAAGAGGACGCGCACTGCGCGGCTCGCGATACAGCGGATAGATGCGCGAAACATCATGGAGGATCTCCGGCGTGAATAGCCGGAAAGATGTTGCCAGTTCCAGCCGCCCACTGGTTAGAAATATCATGGTCAAAAGCGATTGGCGCACTTTGGGCGTCCGGTTGTGTACCGCTTTGCTGTCGGGGTAGTAGTTGAACACTACGCGGTTCTTATACCAGCGCAGGCCGCAGGTGGTCACCATCCCGGGTACATACTCATTCGAGTCGCCCCACACCCGCTGCATATCCACAAGGCCTGCGGTGACATCCAGCATAGGCCGGCCGCTTTCCCCCAGATTACGCTCATGTATGAAAGCATCCGGGCCCAGCCCGTCGCGGCACAGACGGAACACTTCGCGGTAGGCAAAGGCAGTCGTTGCATATTTGTTTTCGAAACCTCCCTCAGGTCGCCAGCCAGTCTCCGGATAGTCAAATTTGATGCCGGTCATGCCGTCGCTCTTAAGCCTTTGCCAGGTCGACAGAACGTGTTTCTGGAAATCCGGATCGGTATAGTCGTAGGTTACCAGTGGGCGATGATGCGGATGTTTGACTTGCAGGAGAGAAATGTCGTTGAACAGCATGTGGCCTGGAAACGCCAGGGCATAATCGTCGGATGGCAGGCCAACCTGGAAGTACGTGAACGGGATGCCGCCGCGCGCTTTGAGCGCCTCACACCACTTGGCAAATGTTTCATACGGGGCAACTAAATGTCCGAATTTCGACCAGTGTGCATCATCCCACCATCCCTGCTCCGTGTTGCCATCTTTATAGCAATAGGTATCCGGCTCCAGGCGAATGGCAACCTTGGTGTATTTTGTGATGCCAGCCTTCTGCCCCATCTCCAGTTCAGAAATTAATGCCACGGTGTTATTGATGTCTCCGAGACCGCTCAGCGCTCCTACAGCCCAGCCGCACAGTGTCGGAAAATCATAGGTGTTGGGCCGTGCATTGTTTGCTGCGCGCATGGCAAGGCCATAGGTTTCCAAAGCGATAAACGGATCAGGCTGTGTAACATCCACGTAGAAGGTATCGTCTGAAATATAGGTTACACCCGGATCAACTAAACGACCAACGGGATCCTCGGCCCTCATATCAATCTTGCCATCACGCATCGCAACCCATTTCCCATATTCCTTGTTAGCCAGACCGCCCCACACCAGGGATAATCGTTTTCCCTCGGACGTACAGGTCAACAGCAGGCTGTTTGGACAGGCCCGGGTTAACCCCTTTTCGACTCGCGGGACATCGGCACCTGCGGCACCGTTGAGGGTTTGTGGCACCGCCAGGGGCTTTCCGGCAAACACCCGTGCATGCACCATCGGCGAAGCCTTCATCAACCGGGCTCCTTGTTGCATAGTATTCCGCATGCCAAAACCCATGACTACACCACCCCTTCCATCATACAGGGTAAAACTGAAGAGATACACAGGGATCGCCCGGGTCCCGGGATGCTCCATTGTCACCGTCAACCGGTGGCCGTGGCCAAGAACGTCCGTGACCTCCTCCTGCTTCCCGGTGAAACTCATACCGTCTGTATTGCCCCATGAATCTGCCGCCACGGCCGCCTGGTCAATCATCAATTGTCCGGTTACCTTGTCGGTAATCGTATAAGTGCCGTTGGACATATCGAATGCAAGGGAAACAAGGTCATTGGAAAGGATTACCTGACCAGGCTTTTCATCTTGTTTCAATTGAACCGCAGCCATCGTCGCAGGCAAATATGCCCATCCGAGCATCATGACTGCCAAACACATGGAGAACTTGCTCATATTCTATTCAATCTTTTAATAATCAATGTATCCGTACTGGTTGACTTTATAACCCCATTTGCTGATATAATAATCGCGGGGCTTAAATTCATCACCGATTTTCTTCAGTTCCGTTTGCAGCGAAGTTTGAAGTTTTTTTTGCAGCCGGGCATATCCTCCATTGCCGGCAAGATTATTCATCTGCATCGGGTCAACGGTGTTATCGTAGAGCAGCCAGGGGCCTTTGAGCGTTTCCACATACGTGTACCGGCTGGTATAAATCCCCCGGTACTCGTCCTTCAGAACGGCAGCCGATGGTGATACACTCATGATCAGCGCAGCTTTTTCTTTAAATTTCCCGGGCTTTCTGATGGCTTCGGTCATATCTTCTCCTTCTACCGTTTCAGGCACGGGGATACCCGACAAGGAAAGGAGCGTCGGGAGTATGTCTGGCGTATTTAAAGGTGTACTGATCCTGATTTTTTGATTTCCAAAGCGGGCCGGATACCGGAGCAGGAAAGGCACCCTCGCGGATTCAGCCCACGGAACCTGTTTCTGCGTTGGTCGCACCCCTTGTGATCCCATCATTTCGCCATGGTCCGAAGTAAAAACAAAGATGGTATTCTCCGACAGGCCTGCTTCAATAACAGCGCGTTGCAAATCACCCATGCATTTATCCAGTGCTGCAATGTGTGCGTAATAACCTGCAGATTCTTTTCTGGCGACAGTTCTCAAATTTTCAGACACATTCAGTTGCAACTTTATGCTATCCGGATTAAACAGCCGTTGCATCTCTTCAGGAGCGTTATCGTGCGGAAAATGCGGGGCTCCCCATGCCAGAACAAGGAGGAAAGGGGACCCGCTTTTTGCATTCTCCCGAATGTACCGGATGGCATCTGCTGTCTCCTGATAAGGGCCATATCCGTCCCAATATTTCTTTTCGTCGCTATCCCCCGAATAGTACAGCAAATGGTTATAGTCGTGCGAGCATTCCAGCCCTTTCCAGTAGTCGAACCCCTGTCGCCGTTCCCGCGGAGTAAAATTGGACCTGCCCATTCCATCCACATGCCACTTGCCGATATAGGCCGTTTGATATCCAGATTCCTTATAAATTTCGGCCATGGTCAGCGCCTCATCACGAAGGTGCAGGTCGTTCATGAAAATCCCATGCGTCGTGGGGTACTGTCCGGTTAACAGGGATGCCCGGGTTGGACTGGAAATAGGGCATACCGAAATGGTATTGATGAAATTCAAACCCGTTTCGGCCATCCGGTCAATATTCGGTGTACGGCCCTTCAGGTTTTCATCTCCGCTATACCCGGTAGACTGCGCCCTCCATTGGTCGGCCAGCACAAAAACAACATTCGGCCGTTGTGAATTCTGCCCTTTCAAGGAATAGGTGCAGTACACAAGCATTAAAAAGATTGACACCTGAATATTGAAAATGATCTTGGGAATTTCATTTCGACTTCTCTGTCTCATGGTTTTTATTAGTTTCCTGTTTTCGTAATGGTAACCGGCCCCATCAAACCTGACTGCTGAACCCTGTATGTTTCATCACCCGGTTGTGAACGTTCTTTCTTCATATCGGGGTGATTCGTTCTGCAAAATTTCTTTTCGGGAGGCAGGTTCATGTCACCTGTCAACCGGTTGATCCACATATTGGTGATTTTTATTTCGAGATCGTTCTTCCCCTCTTTAACGTAGTTCTGAATATCAGTTCTGAACGGGCTTGTCCACATAGTTCCGGCGGATTTTCCATTAACAAATACTTCCGCCACATCCAAAACCTCACCTAAGTCAAGGCTGATCGGTCTGTTATTACCGAGCCATTTTTTCGGGATATTAAAGCTGTTTGTATACGATGCGGTACCCGAAAAATATTTAATTCCTTCAACGGCATGGTCAGTCCAGGAAATAAGCTCATTGAGCCCTACAGATGCTGGTGCCCCCCATTTTTCAGGGAAGGAAAGCGTCCATGGACCCTGGATTTTTTCTAAAGGACCGGTTACCGACCGGCTGTACTCCGGCAATCGCCGACTCCCGGGATTGAATACTACAAAGCAGGATCCATAGGGTGGTAACTGCAGGGTTACACCGGTTTTACCTTTGATCTTTTCAGGACCCGATATGACATATTGTTTGGTAGTAACGGGATCCCAAAACTCAGGCTTTCCGTTCTTGATCCTGAATTCACAAGCTTCTGAAATTGGCTCACCGGTTTTGTTCCGTACAAAATATATATCAGCCTTACCGATGGTCCGATGGATAAAATCCAGTTTACCGGGATCACCGGTAAAGTCCCTCGCAATAGATAATCTGGTCAGTGCTTCATCTATGCTGATATTTTTGAATGCATCTCCGGTGAAATCCTTCGCGATCTCAGGATTCTGGATTAATACCCTGGCTCCGGCGGCTATCAGTTTTTTCACTTTTTTCACAACATCCACCGGGATATCCTTTCTGTCGGGGATGACCAGGAGCTTATAATTCAAGCCATCGGGGAGAATGAGTTTGCCTCCCGATACTTCCATCCTGTTCATGAGAACATCTGTATTGACGATGTCAAAATCATAACCTGCGCTCAGTCCTTCGGGGCGTGGACTATCGGGAGATTTTTGAATATCGGGGAAGAAATTCGGTGCTTTGTCGCCATAATAATAAACAACATCCGCTGCAAATTTTCCTTGTCTCAGCAGGTATGAACATCGTGATAAATAATCCATGAATGGTTTTGCCTGCTCCCACCAGGTTGTGGTGGGATTGATGTCGGAACCGGCGTGATATGATCTTCCGGGCAGGCCATGCTCCGGGCGCGTATTGGCGAATGCATGAAAGGTAACGGCGTTCAGTCCTTCGCAAAAAGCCCGGTCGACGTGTTTTTTCAGGTCGTGGGGTGCGTCTTTCCATCTTCTCCAGGTGGTGAAAGACTCAGCGTCAACAATACCCATACCATAAATATGGGAAGCACTTGCTACCTCCTTAACCAGGAAAATGTTGTTACGGTTACGAACCCAGAATTCGCCGCGCGGAACACTCGCATTTCCCAGTGCTTTTAAGGCATCTACGGGGCAGGAATTCCAGATTGGAGGACCCGGCCCTCCTGCTTCTGCAATGAGTTTCATGCCGTACCCTGCAAGAAAATCCCTGCCTGTGGTATAATGGCTGAAAATGAGCTGATCACTCACCGTTTTCCTGAAATCGTAAAGGAACCGATCATTGCCATCTGGAAGTTCCCAACCGGCAAATGCAGGCAGGAAGGACAGGATATCGTAATGGTTGTGAGACTTGAAAATGCTGTCCATAGAATCTGTCCACGGTGTGGCTTCATCCAGTTCCATGCTGTCGAATTCGAAATATTTTAATCCGGAATCCTTTGAGTTATCCTTTGTAATACCTAAACGGCCAAGGATATACCCCAAATGTCTTTTTGTGGCTTCCGGGTCGAAGAAATCGATAAACAGGCCATCTGAATTGGGACTGGGAACAACCAGGTGTTGCCCGGTGTTTGAGCAGATAAACCTGAGCAAGGTCCAGTTCCCTGCCGGCACTTCCCATTTCAATTTGTTCCCATCGAATTTCTTATTGAGAATAACAATACCGGTAAGGTCCTTTATCTTTTTATCAGGCGTGTCGGGAATGGCTAAAATGGCTATTTCCCTGAAGAAAACAGGTAAGCCGGATTTGTCTTTCGGGCATTGGTCAGGAACCACAGGAAAAGGCAGGGATCCGGAAAAGGATTGCGGGCCCGCAACCTTAAGTTCTGATGAGTAAAGTGCTTTTGCGGCCCAATCCGGAGTAACCCATGAGCCCCCGGCATTCCATCCGCTCGACGCCACCATGCCCAATTTTATCCCCAGGCGCTTCCCCTCCGAGAGGGCGTGCTTAATCATTTCTACCGATTCTTCACCCAGAAACTGAGGACCTGAACCATAGGCTCCACCCGGATTATTAATTGCCGCAACGTCCCATATCTCCGCCCTTCCCATCCCCTTCTTCTTCATTTCCTCCAGATCATTGGAAATGGATGCTTTGGTGACATCTCCGTTCAGCCAGCACCAAAAAGCTCCTGGCCTGGATGACTCAGGGGGATTGATGAAATTATCAGACAGATTTTGGAAGCTGTCAATATTATTCCCGGGTTTTAACTTTTGATCGGTGGACATTGAGCAAGTGGCCAGAAGCAGGCTCAAAGCGATACTATTTTTCAGGTACATCCGGTTTCCCATTGCAAGTCCTTTTTACCTGGTCTGAATATTAATTGCACCTGATTCCAAATCCCCTGCCCGGCATTGAACGGATATCGTTCCTTTTCCTTTCGGACGAATAGTCAGCAATAATCTCCCCTCGTGAGCTTCGCGCCTGGTTTGTTTGTATAATTCATGACTGAACTGGTTTCCCGAATCCAATCCGATCAGTTCACCCGCACCGGTTACCTCAACAGTTATCTCGTTTTTGGCAGTTGGACAGCGGGTTCCTTTTTCATCCTGGATCTCGAGAGTCAGAAAAACCAGCCGTTCGCTTTCCGGGCCATCTGATTTCCATTCCTCTTTTACTACCAGTTTTTCAGGCTCTCCTGCCGTTTTTAGGGTGTGGGTGGCTACTGTCGCCTTTTTATTAAAGGCTTTGGCCATCAGCTCCCCTTTTTTATAATTAACAAGATAGATTGCCTGATAGGTATCGGGATTTACCGCTTTTTGCCCAAGGCTTTTGCCGTTTTGATACAATTCAACTTTTTCGGCATTGCTGTATACAAAAACCGTGTCTACCTCACCAGGATTAAAATTCCAGTGCGAGGCAACATTGTAGGCACGCCACTCAAAGTCGTCTTTCACTTTCAGATTTACGGCAATGTGTACCATTGGCTTTTCCGACCAGAATGCCTGCCAGTAGTAAGCTAAAGGCTTTTCGAAACCTGCGATATCAATCAGTCCCCATTCCCAGCCGCGACGCGGCCAGCCCAGCGATTCCCCCAAATAGTCAATGCCAGCCCATAGAAACAGGCCGGTAACATAGGGATTATCACGCACTGCAAGCCAGTTTTCGAGGGTCAGATAGTTTTCAGCACCAAGCAGTATCCGGTTTGGATAGCGGGCATGTTCCTCCCGATAATGTTCTTTAAAATACCGGTCGGGATAATTGTATCCTGCTATATCCATGGCATCAAAAAACCCATTGGCATTGGCCCAGGGTGACCAGTCGCAGGTGGCCGTTACCATGCGGGTATCATCCTCTTCCTTAGCCCAGCCAATAAGCTTCTTCAGTGTTTTGGGTCCATCGGGATATCGCTGGTCGGGCACCTCATTACCCACCGAATACATAAATACCGAGGCATGATTACGATCACGCCTGACCATATCCTTTACATCGGTTTCCGCCCATTGGTTAAAAAACAGATGGTAGGTTCCGGGCTTTTTACCCGCCGGATCTTCCGACCGGCCATAGTGCCAGGTATGGTTCCATTCATCAAAAGCCTCCGCCATCATGTAGAAACCTTTTTCATCACATACTTCGATAAAAGCAGGATCCACGGGTCCATGCGTGCGGATGGCGTTGCAGCCCAACTCCTTCAGTTTTCCCAGCCGGTATCGCCAAACGTCTTTTGGTACGGCTGTTCCGAACGAACCGGCATCTTTGTGCAGACATACCCCTTTTAAAACAACCTTCTCACCATTGACCAGCATTCCCTGGTCTTTATTAAAGCCAATCGTGCGGATTCCGACCTTTTGCTGTTCCGTATCGACCAGGCTGTCCTTAATCCACAACTGAAGTTCAAGTGTGTACAGGTAAGGGTTTTTATCAGACCAAAGCACAGGATTCCTGGCTTCAAAATCCACGGAGGATTTTTTTGAAGTGTAATCGCCAAGTTCGCAGCTATCGGTGGCTTTAGCAAAAATGCCACCATCCCTGTCTTTCAGCAGTGCAACTATCCGGGCTTTTTTCAGCACCTTTTTCCACTCTTCGGGAAATCGCTGAAAATTTACATTCATACTCTCCGCATAGTTGTTTGAAATAACCTCACAATCCACTTTCAATCTGGCAACATTGTCCTTTATGGAAGTGGTTCTGAAAAAAGTACCAAAGGATTTAAAATGCTGCTGTCCGGTTACAATAAGATGAACGCTGCGGTTAATTCCTGATCCGGTGTACCATCTGCAATTATCCATGATTGAATTATCCACCTTAACGGCAATCACATTGCTCTGCCCCTTATATTTCAGATAGGGAGTCAGATCGTATTCGAAAGTGCTGAAACCATAAGGACGGTTGCCCAGAAATGTGCCGTTCAGGTATACCGATGAGTTCATATAAACCCCATCAAACCTGATTTTAATCCGTTTCCCTTTCGAGCCCTCCGGCAACACAAAATGCTTGCGGTAACAACCAATGCCGATTGGCAGATAGCCCCCTGATGCACCGGTTTGGTTCTCCTCAGCAAATTGGCCTTCCACCGAAAAATCGTGTGGTACATCCAGAATACGCCAGTTCGCATCATCAAATGCTGTGACGGAAAAACCGGGTACTTCACCTAAATGAAAGCGCCAATCCGAATTAAAGTTTAACTGCCTGTCCATCAGCAGTCCATCATTCACAATAGTCCCTGTATTTTTGCCGCCTGCCTTACGGAATACATTTTCATCAACCTGTGAAAAGGCGTTAGAACAGGCGAAAATCAAAAGAGCAAATACCGTGATGATATTGTGGCGAGATAACATCTTGTTTTGTAAAACCATTTCGGGGGATTGTTTGCTCATTGCGGCGTGACCAGCAGAAAGAAGCTGGCTCCTTTCTCAGGCAACGTCAAAGTGCTGCTTTTCTGAAAACTGCCCGTCGCAACGGCTTCCTTTTTGTCGAGGTCGTATAGGCGGTAGTGCAAAGGTCCGTCCGGGAAACCCTGAAGCTTAATCGTGCTTCCTGGAATTTGCCCGGGCAGGTAGGCGAGTAAGGTCCGGCCGTCGAGGCTCCACGAGTAGTGTGTTTGTCCGCCCGGCACAACGATTGGCCGCAGGTCCTTCAGCGAGTCGGGGAGATCGCCACCGTCCGAAGCGAAAGCGGGATTCAGACTGCTCTGCTTGTTGAGATCAATGACGTACGCGGTGCCGTCAGGTACGGGAGTGTTTCCCCATAGATAGGTGGTCTCCAGGGAAAGGGCGTTCATTCTTTCCTCGTAATTGTAAGGTTCATCGATCAATCGGGCGCAGCCGTAAAGATCCGGTTCAAGCGACCTGTCACGACCTTGTTTGACGCGGATGGCCACCGGAGCCGGTTTCCACTCCTGCGTCCAGTTCAGTCGTTGCCGCACATCCTGATGCACCTTGCGTTCGTCTTCGATGATGCATTCACCCCACGACATGCACATGGATATGCGATAGACCAGCGCCAGGTAGGTTTCCTCGCGTGTCAGCAAGCGGTAGTGGGCCAGTGCCTTGGGCGACTGCAACAGCTTGCCCTGGTCGCGGTTATGGGTATAGGAGTCGCCCTCGAAACCATGAAGCTCCGTTGGCAAAAAACCCCAGAAGTTCCCCTCCGCCTGGTAGGGGTGGGGACGCATCATTTCCGCTTTGTACTTGCCGGGGATCAGGCGGATGTTCAGCTCGGCGTAGGGCCGGTCACGGTCGTGGCAGGTGTAAGTCCGGAAACCGGCGGGTTTCGGTTTGAACGCAGTAACGGCCATGGGGTCTTCAAACACATCGAATTCGGTAATGACCAAATGGTTCTGGTCCTCGGCGCGATATACGTCATAGGTTTTGTTCACAAAGTCAAGGGTGCCCGTCCGGGTGTCCCTGTCCCGTTCACCATCGGCGGAGACAGCCAGCAAGGACGTCTCGTCGCTAAACAGCCGTGCAAAGACGGCTGCGTAGCCCAGGTAGGTCTTGACCCAGCCGGAATTCAGCGAGTAGGACCACTTCAGGATTCCCGCATCCACCTGCTGCTGGTATGGAACGCAACCATCTTCCGTCGGGTGGTGATTAGCCAGATTGAAATACATGAATACGCCGTGCTTCCTGTTGGCGCGCAGCGTACCGGCCAGTCGTTCGGCTCCATAGGGGGCAACATGGTCGAGATACTCCGTCCTTTCCCAATGGTGCCACCAGCTGCTCAAATGCATCAGGTTGAAACCGCAGGAGGCCAGATACGCCGCCTGCTTTTCCTGGTCTTTCTCATTAAGCCCTTCCCACCACCGGTCGGCAATATCCAACTTGCCGCCTTTGGCTGCGGCGACAACTTCGCTCCATTCCTTTTCACCGCACACCAGTGACTCGTTGGGTGTATCGGGATGCCGGTAAATCAGCTTACCGGTCTCCGAACCCGCCATCGGAGGCATGGGTTTTCCGTCGTAAGTAAGTAAACTCCTCGCGGTATCGAAACCAATGAATTTTCCGTCGGTGACGGAAACATCCAGCATCGCAACCCGTTTCTTTTCGCCCCCGGGCCATTCGGCTTCAAGGGCGGCCCGATGATCGCCCACGGGCAGGTCGTGTACGCGCGTCCGCCAGATCCCGCCGGTTTCCTTCATCGCATAGGTTTTCCCGTTCACTCTGGCCTTGACCGTAAC
This sequence comes from uncultured Bacteroidota bacterium, assembly GCA_903832165.1. Taxonomy (GTDB): domain Bacteria; phylum Bacteroidota; class Bacteroidia; order Bacteroidales; family UBA12481; genus UBA12481. Next base: position 14,138 of record CAILAQ010000465.1, read on the forward strand.
CGTCCCTTCGCCAAGTTTCCGGGCTTTTTCATCGACGACAATGCATGCCAGTGGAACGCCTTCCTGACGCTGCCTTTGATCGGTCCGGATCACAGGCAGGGAGGAAATGACAGCCCCCTCCCCGGCCATGTGCAGCCTGAAAGTCACCGTCTTGGGTTTGTCCGGCGGTCCGACAACGGATAACAGGAAATAGACATGGGCGAAATTGCCCTGGTAGCCCAGCTTCCGATAGATCCCCCGCAGGTCCACCTCCAGGTTGCCGGCGCCGGTCTTCCAGTCGCAGATGCAGGAAGGTTTGCCTTCGCGTCCCTTAAGCACAACCATGAGCCGCCAAGGCGCAGACGCATTGGTGACTTCCAGAATCGCCTTCGGATGTTGTTCCAGGTTGAACTGGAACGGCGACGTGCAGGCGTGTCCGATCGAGAGCTTCATGATTTCCGGATCAACCGTACCGGTAAAGAAAGGCAGCTCAACCCCCTCATCGGCAAGTGCCGCAGAGAAAGTGGTTGAGTTGTCAGCATTCTCGGTGATCGTTCCGCCACGCCAGATGGAGGCCTGTTGCTTTCCACTGAGCCACAACGATTCGCCACCGCTATAGCAGATCGGAGGACCGTCAACGCCGTCCTTCTGCTCCAGCCAAACCATGGCACGGTTGAAGACCCAGGGATCCCTGATGCCGGGAAAAGAATAATATTTATCGGATCCGGGATAACATAAATACGGCGCATAGTCTGAATAGGGTGCAGCGTTTGTCGGAATGCCCGGCAAACGTTTGGGCGTGTCATCCACGGCCACAGCGGCGGTCAGCACCAGTGAAAATGACAGCATGCCAACTGCCAGGAGGAGAGTTCTGCTCAACCTTCTTCTATTCAAAATTGGTGTCATGATTGTCCAATATTTATCAGAGTTTCCTTATCCAGATATTCCTGTAGCTGACTTTGCTATTATGATCCTGCAGCATTAAGGGCAGCTCAGGTTCTGAAAGACTCAATTCCTTGTTACTTGAAGTCGAAGGCTCTTTTATTTCAACGTGGTTTTGCACCAATACTCCGTTATGGAACACCGTGAAATAACCCGGTTCATTCAGTTCCTTATTTTCATTGAATTTTGGAGCCATGAATATGATATCATAAACCTGCCACTGATCAGGCTCAAGCGAAGCATTGACGAGG
>CAILAQ010000466.1 GCA_903832165.1 uncultured Bacteroidota bacterium
AACCCTAAACCCTAAACCCTAAACCCTAAACCCGACACCCGACACCTGAAACCCTCTACCAAAACCTCTATTCTTGCAACAAACCGGTTTCATTTTCGTTTGATTTGAGATACAAGAAAGATCAATACGCTATCTTTATTAAAAATTAAGACCCATGCTGACCAAGGATAAACTAAAAAGATCAATCATAAATCTTCCGGAATCATTTACCATAGATGAATTAATTGATCAACTGATTTTTATGGAAAAAGTCGAAGAGGGATTAAATCAATCTGAAAATGGCAAAGTTGTTTCTAATGAGGACGTTAAACTTATTATTGATAAATGGTCAAAATAGTTTGGACTGAATTATCAATTGCTGATCTTAAGGAAATATTTGATTTCATAGCGGAGGATTCTAATCGCTATGCCACCATCACATCCAATACCATCTATCAAAGAGTTCAGCCAATAATGGACAATCCATTCATTGGCAGAATTGTACCTGAATTTAATCAGAGATTGATCAGGGAGTTAATTGTTGGCAATTACCGGATTATCTATCGAATTAAAAGTGATACCCGTGTGGATATTTTAAGGATTTACCACACTTCGAGATTATTGAAGGGTGAAACTTTGAAATAAACACCTTTCTATTAGCAATCATTCCCCGACACCCATGAAACACCTACTCCCCATCTCGTTAGCCCTCCTCCTCATTCTCCCGTTTTCGTCCTGCTCCCACAAGCAACCGGCCACCGGCAAAGCGACAGTCATCGATCTGATATCCGGTCTGAACAATACCAAGGACATTAAACTTTCGGACATCGCCGACGAAATCACCTACATTCCCCTTGAAACAAAGGCCGACTGCATGCTGAGCAGCGATCTGAGTTTAACGGCCACCGACGAAGGATATATTATGCTTGAGGGCGGGATAATATTCAGGGTTTTCGATAAAGACGGCAAATTTATCCGCAATGTCGGCAGTGCCGGCAAGGGCCCGGGTGAATACCTGACGGCCCGGCAGTTTTCTATTGATAAGAAAGCCAGGGTAATCGAAGTTGCCTCCATTTTTACTCTAAAGATGGTGCTCTACTCCTTCGAAGGCAAGTTCCTGCGCGAATATCCGATGCCTTTCGATGCAGCATACGTGGTTAAAGAGCCATCCGGTGGATATCATCTGGCCACTTATAGGCCCCAACCTAAAGACTCGGCCGAATACCGGTTTTCCAGAATGGACAACCAGGGCAAGATCGTTCAGATTTTCCCCGAGAAGGGAGTTGTGCTCCCATCATCCGGCATAATGCTGAAGGAATTCCAGTATTACACCTACAATGATCAGGTGTATCTGCAAAATGCCTTTAACGATACTATATACCGTTTTACAAAGGGCGCCTGGGTTCCCGATCTTTATTTCGATCTCGGCAGCTTTTCCCCTCCCAAAGAATATTGGGATGATATAAAGTTTAATGCAAAAAATCGGGGTCAGTTTATTGAACGGGTGGGCTTTACCGATGAGCAGGATTATCTGCTTGTATTTTTCAGGCATAAGAAGAAATCGGAAATCGGCAAATACGATAAAGCCAGTAAAACCCTTACGTATGTGCAAACTATTGATACGATTTCGAGAGGATTCCTTAACGACCTCGATGGTGGTCCGGGTGTAAAGCCGCTATGGAATGAGAACGATGGAAAATACTGGTATCTCACTTTTCAGGCTGTTGATCTGATCGACTGGAAAGCCAAAGGATATTTCGATCAGGCAGACATAAAGCATCCCGATCAGAATAAAAAACTGAAAGCAATGATCGACCGGCTCACTGTCGATTCCAACCCGGTCATTATGAAGGTAAGAAAGAAAAAATAATGATTATTAAGCATTATTTAACTCATACTGCGCGATTTTGATATACTTTTGCGCAGTATGATGTAATAAAAGCAGATATGATCCAGGAAATAATCGCCGGGCAAAAAGCGGAAATGGAGAAAAAGCTTCAGGACCGCTATATAGAAAGAGAAACGGAATTGAAGGGAATTGATACCGATTTGATAAGTGTTATCATTGGCCCCAGAAGAGCTGGAAAATCATTTTTCGCAATGCACATGGTAGGCACTAAACCTGGAATCGGCTATGCAAATTTTGATGAAGAACGGCTTTTGAGAGTCGAAAATTTTGATGAGATACTCTCTGCAATTCGTGCTATATATCAGGAACCCAAAATTCTGTTCTTCGACGAGATTCAGAATGTAAATCAATGGGAAATCATTGTAAACCGTTTGCATCGGAGTGGGTACAAATTAGTGCTTGCCGGTAGCAACTCGCATTTATTAAGCAGCGACCTGGCGACTCACTTAACTGGTCGTCACTATAGCACTCACGTTTTTGCCTTTTCTTTTAGTGAGATCCTGAGCTTGTTCCCTCCTTCCGAAATAGCCTCAGACCTCCAGCAGCGATGCATGGAATACATTTTAAAAGGCGGTTTTCCCGAAATCTGGGTTAAAGGTTATGATCCCGCTGAATACCTCGCAACCCTTTTCGATTCGATCATCCTGCGAGACATAGTAAAACGTTACCGGGTAAGATTTCCGAATGTCCTGACTGACCTTGCACAAATCATGATTACGAATATTAGCGCTGAGTTTTCGGCAACATCCATTCAGAAACAGGCGAAATTCAATAGTATCCACACCACAACAAAATATCTGGGCTACCTTGAGGAAGCCTTTTTGATTTTCAGCATTCCACGGTTCTCTTATAAAATATCAGAACAGCAGAAAGCTGGCCGAAAGTATTATTGTTACGATAACGGCTATTTTCAGGCTAAAGCATTCAAGTTTAGTTCCAATATCGGTAAGCTTTTCGAAAACGCCGTTGCAATCAACTTAAAGCAGCGCGAGCATGAGGGCATTTGGAAATTGTTTTTCTACAAGAATCAAAAACACGAAGAGGTGGATTTTGTTGTTCAGCAAGAAATGAAGATCACTCAATTGATCCAGGTTTGTTATAACCTATCTGTTCCAAAAGTTAAGGAAAGGGAGATCAGATCATTATTAAAAGCCGGCAATGAATTTAAGTGTGACCGGTTGATCGTGATCACAAACGACTATCAGCAAACGGAAACACACACCTGGTTTGGAAACTCTGGAATAATTGAATTCATTCCTATGTGGAAATGGCTGACCAGATGAAATACCTTCAATCCAATCGAAGACCAGGTCCAATTTTGAATTTTGAAATCACAAAATCAAGTGGGCTCAGAGCTAACCTTCTGGCACACTTGAATCTCCTACCTCAGAATTCAAAATTGGTCTTCGAATCTCATCATTCTTACTTTATGAAACACTCTCTTCCCGTCTATCTCGCCTTCTTTGTCCTTTTAGTCAGTCTCCCTTTGTCATCATGCAAACATAAGCAGGAAACCGGACTGGCGACCATCGATGTGATCGCCGGACTGAAGCAGGAAAAAGAATTCCGGCTAAGTGAACTGGTCGATTCAATTGAATACATCAAACTCGAAACAAGTAAGGAATGTCTGGTCTCCAATGCTTCAAAAGTCATCGGCAAAAAATACATTCTCCTGTTAAATCACCAGCCTCAGCAAATCATGCTGTTCGATCGGGGTGGAAAGTTTCTCCGGCAGATAGGCAAAATCGGCAAAGGTCCGGGTGAATATACCTATCCGTACCATATTGATCTGAGCCCTGACGAGGATAAGATCATTGCCTTTGATATGGCCCAGAACCTGATTTTGGAATATTCTGTTGATGGCTCTTTTCTGGCTTCCCATAAAACTCCATCGGGTTTGGAAGCTGGTCCTTATTACCTTGATAAGGAAAACATTGCGTTCCTGACGACACCATATTCCGACAGTATGCACTATCCGCATGTCAGGATTATGAATCTCCCGACCAAGAAAATCACTCCAGTGTACTTCATTGATTTCAGGCGGAATCCGGATAAACAGGCAGGAGTATATCTCCAGAACAACTTCCATCGGACCGACGAGGGAATCATATTTAAGCATTCACTCTGCGATACCATATATTGCCTGTCGCCAGATTTTAAGGTAAAACCCGTTTATGTACTCCATTCCTTTTCGAACAGGGCTGTTTACACCAGCATGACGGAGCAGGAAATCGAGGGAATCAGTACGGGTGACCTTTCTTGTTTAACCTCAAAATTCCTGTTTTATATCGGCACTAATAAAGAGCGTTTTCATCTGGTATACAATCCATTAACTAAAGAAATTTCTTCTCTTCCGAAAATCACGAAATGCCGGGGAGAGAATGATTATGCTTTCGGTATTATCAACGATCTCGATGGAACCGAACCGGTTTGGTTCTGGGGCGGTTCCTATATACGCGACGGCAGGTTTGCCAATCTGCTCCAGGTCATGGATCTGAAAGAAATGATCAAAACTGATTGCTTCAATAAGGCGGATCTTAAAACAAATCAATACCGCGATCAGCTCCGAAAGATGGTTGAAGCAAGCTCCGAGAACGATAATCCGATTTTGCGGGTTATGCATTTGAAGAAGTGACGAGTGACAGGTGACGGGTTATCGAAGAAGAAAATCGGTCGACGAAGAAGAAGATCGGAAGAGTCGGCAGCCGGCAGTTGGCAGTTCGCAGAAATGGAAAGTTCCGGGTACAAATATCAATAGGCCCCGGTTTTAACCGGGGTTTTGGAATGCATTATTTTCAAACACAAAATGCACATCTGACCCTCGGAGAGTTGTCATTCCCGCGGAGGCGGGAACCCCGTCGCATACCAAGA
>CAILAQ010000467.1 GCA_903832165.1 uncultured Bacteroidota bacterium
GGGCTTTCCGGTGACCAAATGGTGGAAAGCGAGCCTGGGAGTTCTTCCGCTGAGCAATGTCGGATATTCGATGACCTCCATTGAAACCAATCCGCTGATGGGTAAAATCAACTACAATTTTTCCGGAACCGGAGGCGTAAGCCAGTTCTTCATATCAAGTTCTGTATCGCCGGTACCCTTCATTTCCCTTGGTGCGACTTTCTCCTATCTTTTCGGGCCGATCAGCCATTCAAGAAGCATTGTAATACCAGCTGACTCGCTATATTTCAGTACAAAATCGACACAAACGGCAATCATCAACGACATTAACTTCAGCTATGGAGCTCAGTTGAACATCCCTTTGAAAAATGATCATTTCCTAACCCTTGGCGGCACCTATCAGGGAACGTCAGACCTTCGGGCCGAATCACGTACCACGTTGATTAGTTTTGGTACCGGGCTGACTGACACACTTTTGTATAACGAAAACCCTGAAAACTCCGTGATTTTGCCAAGAGGATGGGCATCAGGGTTCACTTTTGGCAAGAAAAATAAATTTACCGCCGGATTTGACTACCGTACCCAAAGCTGGTCGGAATCAAGATTTTTGGGGGTCAAAGACTCAATGGCAAATAGCCATGATTTCATTGCCGGCCTTGAGTATATCCCGAATGCAATGTCCTTAACAAGTTATCTATCCAGGGTGCGCTACCGTGCAGGCATCAGGTACTCAGAATCATATCTTCAGTTAAGGGGATCACAACTGGCAGATATAGGAATCACCCTTGGAGCGGGATTTCCCATTCTCGACAGGGCCCGACTGGGAGCCATGTCCACACTGAATGTAATCCTCGAGGTGGGTAAGCGCGGTACGATTGAAAACAATCTTATCAGAGAAACATTCGGGATGATCACATTCCAGCTATCGATGCATGATGGTTCCTGGTTCGGCAAACGCAAATACGACTAGGAGCGGCGGTCAAAATGAACCTGAAATTTCTGGCCCTATTTGGATGGCTGGCGATTACCGGCAGCCTGGCAGCGCAAAGTACCGGCAAGCAGGGGAATGATCTGACCAATTGCTCAAAATATCAATCGAATTATCAGAATTTTTATCAGCAGGGAGATTTCAGAAGTGCAATGCCCTGGTGGATACTCGCACAGCAAGCCTGCCCGGGCTCATCGAAAATCCTATACATTCATGGGGCCAAAATGTTCGAGGAAAAGATTGATAAAGAGGAAGATACAAGGAAAAGAACCTTGCTGATTGACTCCCTTCTGTGGGTTTATGATTGCCGGATCAAATATTTCAGTGATGATCCCTGGTCACCCAGAGGCTATTTACTTGGACTGAAAGGAACAGCGATTCAGAAATACCGCCGGCAGGATTACCAGAAGAGTTATGCAATACTTGGCGAATCACTTCGGCTGATGGGACTGCAATCATCGGCTCCCGTTGCGTTAATATATATGCAGGCTAGTCAGCAGCTTTATAAGGATAGCGTCTTAGAAGCCCGGGAGGTAGTATCCGACTATGAAATGCTGTCTGAGATTCTGGCCAACAGGCTCGAAAAAAACCCTGACGACCTGAATTTCAAGCTTGTAAAAGAACAGATCGACAATTATTTTACCGGCTCAGGGGCAGCAACCTGTGAAACCCTTTCAAAAATATACGGGCCGCTGCTTTCCGGAAAGAAAAAAGATACCGAATGGCTTAAGAAGGCTGCACGCCAGATGAAGAGGGCTGGCTGTGCCGGTTCCGACCTCTGCATTGAAATTTCAGAGACACTGTTCACACTGGAACCGACGGCTGAATCAGCGCATGATTTAGGATTGATTTTAATGAAAAGGGAGGAGAACGGAAAAGCCTCCCAATATTTACAAAACGCTATCGAACTGGGTAAGAAATCCGATCAGCTGGCTGATTATTACTATGACCTCAGCAACCTGACTTTCACTAAACTGAAGAATTACGAAAAGGCCCGCGCCCTTTCTGTTAAGGCTATTAAAACGAGGCCCAACTGGGGCAAACCATATTTACTTATCGGACAGATATATACGGCAGCACACGGAGAAATTTCCAGCGATCCCTGGCAACAGGCAACGGTTTTGTGGGCAGCGGTTGACAAATATGTGAAGGCAAAATCGGTGGACCCTGAAGTTGCCGATGAAGCAAATCAGTTAATCAATAAGATCTCAGATCATTTTCCGGATCAGGATATGATAGCCTCACGGTCGCTGCGTGACGGCGACTCTTATACGGTAGGTGGATGGATCAAAGAAACGACCCGTGTGAGGTCGAAAAAATCATAGTCCCGTGAAATTGAAAATCCCAACGGTCGTTAGTTTTATTCCGCTTATTGTTGGAATGGCGCTGATTTTTTCCTGCCGGAGGGACATTGAGAAGGTCAGTAAACTTGACAATCCGGATAGCATGCCCGCTGCGCATGCCACTCAGGTTGTGATCATTATAAGCGACTCGATGTTAGTGCGTGTGAAAATAGTATCGCCCGAGCTTAAAGAGTTTCCCGTTGCCGACAGTCTGGAACCAAAGACTGAATTTCCGCAGGGACTAGTGGCCACTTTTTTCGACAAGTCGATGCAGGTAGAATCCACGCTGGTAGCGGGGTATGCCATTTATCATACCAAGCGCAAGCTTTTTGAGGCGAGTAAGGATGTTGTTATTAAGAACCTGACACAGGATCAGGAATTGCATACCAACATGCTCTGGTGGGATGAAAGTGCAGGCAAGATATGGTCGGACCAGGCGGCGACCATCATAACGGCTTCAGGCACAACGTATGGTGATTCCGGGTTCGAAAGCGATCAGAATTTCACAAAATACAGTATACTCGGGTCACATGGCCAAATGAAAGTTAAAGACAAAGTAACTGATACAAAAAAATAAACATGTCTCCCTGGCTCCTTATAGCAATCATGCTCCTGCTGATGGCCTTTTTTTCAGGCATGGAGATTGCGTTTCTTGCTTCCAACAAGCTCCGTTTAGAGCTTGACCGCATGCAGGGCAGCATCAACGGCAAAGTGGTTGGCTGGCTGGTTGTAAGAATGGAACTGGTAATTGCCACAACGCTTCTTGGCAGTAACGTTTGCCTGGTCATCTTCGGATTCAAGTCGGCGGAGATTCTTGAACCCTGGCTTTCCACATTTATTCACGGCGAGGGCTGGACACTCCTTATCCAGACTATTCTCGCCACGGCAATGGTGCTTCTGACGGCAGAGTTTCTGCCCAAGACCATTTTTCGTATGCGCTCGAATCAGCTGCTCCGACTTTTTTCAATACCTTTTGCCGTGCTGTATATAATATTATTACCGGTGACCTGGTCCATCGTTCATCTTTCAGATTTCCTTCTGAGAAAGATTCTGAAGTCACCCGGATCCAGGCAGGTGCGACAGATGGTGTTCAGCAAGGTTGACCTGAATAATCTGGTGATGGAGAATCTGCATGAGGGACACAGCGAAGAAGGGTCAGACGAGGAGATCAAACTCTTCCAGAATGCGCTGGCCTTTTCCTCCGTCAGGATCCGAGACTGCATGATTCCGAGAACCGAGATCGCCGCTGCAGAAGCCGGCGTATCGATTGAAGAGCTTCGTCAGGTATTCATACAGACAGGGTACTCACGTTTACTGATCTATGAGAAAGATATAGACAAGATCACCGGTTATGTTCACAACAGTTCCCTTTTTAAAAATCCCCAAGCGTTAAAGGATATAATCAGAAAAATTTCGATGGTTCCCGAAAGCATGCCAGCCAACAGACTGCTTGCCAAGTTATTACGCGAACACGGCAATATTGCCGTTGTGATCGATGAGTTTGGGGGCACTTCGGGTATGGTGACTACTGAAGATATCCTTGAAGAAATTTTCGGAGAGATCGAGGACGAACATGACAATATTGAATTAACAGAGAAACGCAATGCCAACGGTGAGTATCTGCTCTCCGGCCGATTGGAGATTGATTATCTGAATGATACGTATGGTTTTAATCTGCCGGTATCAGAAGAATATGAAACTCTGGCAGGACTGATTTTGCATTTTCATTCGTCGTTTCCGAAAATTAACGAAACCATTCGGATTCCCGGATTTTCATTCCGCATCACCAGCAGTAACCGAAAAAAAATAAGCGTGGTTGCCTTATCGCTAAGTGACAACTAACCAGCTCACCTCCTAACCTATGATCCTCCCCACCATTTCTCAGGGCCCTCTTTTTTTATCAATCCTTTTACTATCTTCGTAGCCTGATTTTTTTAGGTACACACATGGCAACATTACAAACACTAAGAAACAAAGCAGGCGTACTGCTAGCGGGTATTATCGGCCTATCATTACTGGCCTTTATTCTTGGAGACTTCCTGAATTCAGGATCCGGATTTCTGGCAAGCAGAAAACAACAGATTGCTGAAATCAATGGAAAATCCATCAGTTACAAGGATTTCAGCATCAAATTTGAAAAAGGAGTTGAAAATTACAAGCAAAGTTCAGGAACCAACAGCGTTGATGAGCAGACTTATGCTTCCATTCGCAACCAGGTTTGGAACAGCTTCCTGAACGAGTTTGTTTATATGGACCAATATGATGCTTTGGGCTTAAACTGCTCAGCCGATGAGCTGTTCGACATGGTTCAGGGCCGCAATATACATCCTCAGATTCAGCAGGCACCTATTTTCCAAAATAAGGTTTCCGGCGGTTTCGACCGTAATCTCGTAATACAATTCCTGAAATCGATGGATAAAGATCCATCGGGACAGCAGAAACAGCGCTGGGTAGAGTATGAGAAGGAACTGATGAAGGACAGGATTTATACAAAATATCAGACTCTGATATCCAAAGGGATGTACGTTACGCGCAAGCAGGTTGACGCCGATTTCAACGAAACCAACCGTAAATTCGATTTTAATTATGTCGCCATGCGTTATGCCATCACGCCTGACAGCCTGATCAAGGTCAGTGAAGCCGACGCGAAAAAATATTACGAAGCGAATCTGGACAAATTCAAGCAGGAAGCATCGCGCGACCTGGCCTATGTCGTATGGGACATTGTTCCATCGCAGGAAGACAAGGATGCCGTTTCCAAATGGATCAACGAGCAAAAGCCTGAATTTGAAAGAATTGAGAATGCTCCCCAATATGTTGCCGCAACTGCGGAGTCGTCATTCAGCGAAGGTTACCTTGCTCCACAGACTCTTAGTGAAGCCATCCGCCTATGGTCTTTTACCGCTGAGCCAGGCATGGTATTCGGACCGTATCAGGAAGGCATGACC
>CAILAQ010000468.1 GCA_903832165.1 uncultured Bacteroidota bacterium
ACAGGTAAGCCATGTTGTTGTATATTTTTCCAAGATACGTGGTGTCTTTAAGTGTCTGGAAAATTTCAATGGCATGCTTGTAATAAGCCACAGCAGATTCATATTTCCCTGCAACATGCTCGGTAATCCCTAAGTAATTGGAAGCCTTCCCTTCGCCTGTCAGATAATTCAGCTGCTTGGAATATTGCAGTGCAGTGAGGGCAAGCTTTTTTGCTTCTGCCGGATTGGTCCGGAAAATTGAAAAGGCAGTTTTGTTCAGTGAATCGATCAGCGTAACCGTAATGGTTGGGCTGGTATATTGTGAATCAAATTTCTCCACAGTGGCCTGGCAATAGCCGCCTGTGGAATTCATGAAAACACACAAAATAATACCCCAAAGATGGCACTTGTACGGCACGGATTCTTAAGTTTAAAATTAATGCAAAGGTACTTCCTTTTATTCTTAATCGATAAGTAAGAATTTGTGCCGGCCAATTATCTGTCAAATGCGATGGTCATTCAGATATAGGGATAAAGTTCATCTCAGAATTGGCCTTGGTGCCATCTTAAGAACTATTTTTCCTCCTTCGGAGATGTCCTTTTGGCTGAACCGGAAATTCTTAACAGATTGTCCGTTCACGTTAACATCTGTAACGTATTTGTTCTGAGCGTCGGAGCCTGGCGCTTTGATGCATAACTCTTTCCCATTGCCCAGATCGATGTTCACCTCTTCAAAAATCGGACTTCCGATTACATATTCTGGTTTTCCCGGTGTCATAGGATAAAATCCCATGGCGGAGAATACATACCACGACGAGAGTCCGCCTCCATCCTCATCACCACAGATTCCCATAATATCATTCCGGTACCAGGCATCCATGAGCTGCCGCACCCGTTTCTGAGTTTTCCATGCTTCTCCGGCAAACAGGTATAGATAGGGGACATTAAACCCGGGCTCATTGCCTGCCACATACTGACCAACTATACCGGAGGCATCCGGCTGGTTGGAAATTGTGGTCCATTTGGCATATCCGTTCAGCGGTTCTTCAAATAGCTGATCCAGCCTGCCGGCGAATTTTTCTTTCCCACCCATTAAGGTTATCAGGTTATCTATATCGTGCGGAACAAACCAGGAATAGTTCCACGAATTGATCTCTGCAAAATAGTCGCGGCAACCTGTCCCCCCAGAAATTTTCGGGTCGAAAGGCTCCACCCAGCTGCCATCGGCTTTTTTTGGCGACATGAATCCGGTGGCAGGATTAAAAACATTCTTGTAATTACCGGATCGGGCCAGAAAAAGCTTTTGATCCTCCTTAAGTCCGAGCTCTCCGGCCAGCTGTGCCAGGCACCAGTCATCATACGACTCTTCAAGCGTAACTGCAACTGCCTGCCTCTTTTCGAAAGTACTAACCTCTTTCACGGTTTCAGATTCATCTGGCGAAAGTGCAGGAAACCAGCCTTTTTCACGATAAAATCGGTCGAGTTCGGTGGCCGGGCCCTCCTGCCATGGGATCATTGTTCCTTCCATCGCGTTCTTTCTCAAAAGAGCATAGGCTTCTTTAAGATCGAATCCCCGGACCCCTTTCATCCAGGCATCAGCAATGATAGCTGCCTGATGGTGGCCAATCATGCACTTGGCATCACCGGAGATCTGTGGGAATGTCGGCATCCATCCACTCTGTTTGCCCATCAGTATGTAAGATTTTATCATGTCCGACTCCCGGTCCGGACTCAGCAAAAACCGCAAGGGATGCAAACTGCGGAAAGTGTCCCAGCTCCAGTCATCAATATAAAAGTCGTGAGTGGTTGTTTGTACCGATTTGTTGTATGCACTATAATACCGTCCTGATTCATTGATGTTTACCATG
>CAILAQ010000469.1 GCA_903832165.1 uncultured Bacteroidota bacterium
GGCCTTTCGAGACATATTCCGGTACCGGAAATATCAGGAGGCGACATCCATGATGAAACCGGGTGTGGTGACCTGGTAACAGCAACGCTTACCGCCTGCCTTACGGAGGGGTATTCCATTGAGCAGGCTGCTGAAATCGCTGTGCGCGCGGGAACTTTGCAGTTTCACCGGAAGGGAATCAGACCGGTGCGGAAAGAGGAGCTATGTTAGGATTTTCAGCTTACGAATCGATTTTCCGAAAAGAAAAACAAACAACGAAATAGAAAACTGTAGCCCCGAAGAAGTTATCTGTAGGTGACCTTAACTTTTTCGGGATTCAGAACGACGATTTTTTTGCCGGATGGAATTTCCACGCCGTTCTCTATGGTTTCCGAGTAAGAATTGATACCAATTGTTTTTGGTTCGTACTTTTCCGGTGTGGTGATGAAGAGGGTGTCGCGGGATTCTTCCCTGATGATCTTAAATTCTGGTCTTTCGGCGGGAAATTTCCAACCCCAAACATTTCCCCTGGTCATTAGGAGAGAGCTGATCTGCAGGTTGTCACCACTGATGGTGCGGATGGTGTTATTCCCGGATAATTTCAGGACCACCACATTGATGGCTGACAAGGGTGCTGTTAACTCGGTTTTGGCCTGTTGAGCAGATGCAGAATAGAGACTGGCAACCAAAGCCACACTTACAAGAATTGACTTTTTCATAATACAAATTATTAATTGTTAAACTAAATACTTAGTAAAGCTATGTATATAAATAAAAAAAATTACGTTTTACGGCTAACCTTCAGCAGCAGGGTAATGAAAGCATAGAACAAGAATGCTGCGATAATAGAAAGGGGTATAAACCAATAGCCCAGAACCTCAGTCAGTCCATCGGTCGGGCTAATGTATCCCAGTGCGCGGAATGAACCTTTGCTGATAAAAAGGCCGGTATTTGACGGGAAAATGATCTTGGATATAATAAGGCCAACAAAGGTGAACAGGAAGAGGTAAAGCAGTGCGAACAAAGAATAGAGTATGCTATTTTTCAGATTCAGGATAATGGCCTGGAATACATGCTTCGGGTTAAAGGACCTTACTGCCTGGTCCAATTTTTTCCGGGCAACAAGAGGTTTCAGAAACTCTTCCGGAACGCCAAGCCTTCCGGTGACTTCAACGAGAATTTCCAACTCATTTTTAGCTGGTTCCCTGGATATCCCCTCGAATATATGACTGTTTATTTCCATGATCAGTTCATTCCGGTCAGCATCAGCTAAGGTGGAAATGCACTTACTAACCCGTTTGATATAGTCGCTATAATAGCCTTGGGCCGACTCTGATTTAAAATTTATCTTGTTCATCGGGTTGTGATTTTTTGTATTGAACGGGTCAGATTTTCCCAGTAGATATTGAGTTCTTTCAAAGTCGTTTTTCCATCCATTGTGATGGAATAGTACTTCCGGGGTATGCCGGAATCCTGTTCCACCCATTCAGAGAGGACCAGATTGCTTTCTTTCAGGCGGATCAGCAGGGGATATAGTGTTCCTTCCGCAATATCAATAAGGGTATAATTCCTGATTTCCTCGATCAGCTCATAGCCATAATAATCGCGGTTATTAAGGATATTCAGTACTACAAGCTCCAGTATCCCCTTCTTGACCTGAGATTCCCACTTATGGATAAATTCTTCATTCATGCGACAAATATAAAACTAAATACATTGCATAGCTATGTATTTAAATATTTTTTCAAATAATTTTTTCCCGGGCAGCAATTTTCACAATTTTTAACCTTTCGCCTGTCCGATTTCTGATGCCGCTTTTTTAACTTTCAACTTTTAAATCAGTGACAGGTGACAGGTGACGAGTGACTAATATTCGTAACTGAAGCATGACACTGAATCCCATTGAAACCAAAACTACCAAAATGAAAAAGTTACTTTATCTGTTTGCTTTCGCTGCCATAATTCTGGCAGGCTGCAATCCCAAACCCAAGACGGAGCTTAACATTCCGTACGAGAAGTTTACCCTGGCGAACGGGCTGCAGGTTATTTTACATGAGGATCATTCGGATCCGATTATTGCCTATGCCATACAGTTCCATGTTGGGTCTGGCCGCGAATCAAAAGGCCGCACCGGTTTCGCACATCTGTTTGAGCATTTCATGTTTTCGCGCTCGGAAAACGTAAAACTCGGTCAGTTCGATGAAATTATCCAGAACGCCGGCGGATCATCAAATGCCGGAACCGGCAACGATGCCACCACCTATTATGAAGTCGTATCCAAAAACGCACTGGAAAAAGTGTTCTGGCTCGAGTCGGACCGCCTTGGTTTTCTGACTAACGCCATCAATAAGAAAGCGCTGAACATACAGCAGAATGTGGTTCAGAATGAGAAGAGACAATATGAAGACAATGCCCCTTACGGGTATACCGATTGGGTGATTTCGAAAAATCTTTATCCTGACGGACATCCATACAGCTGGACGGTGATCGGTGAAATGGACGACTTGTTTAAGGCTTCCATTGAAGATGTAAAGACTTTCCACGATACTTTTTATGTGCCGAACAACGCAACGATGGTTCTTTCGGGAGATTTTAACCCGGCAGACGTTAAAAAGCTTATCGAGAAATATTTTGGAGAGATAAAGGCCGGAAAATTATTGACTGATCCGAAACCGCAACCGGTTACTCTGACTCAGACAAAAAAATTGTATCACGAAGATAATTTTGCCCGGGCCGCCCAGCTTACGATGGTATGGCCAACGGTGGAACAATACAGTCCGGACAGCTACCCGCTTGACTATCTCGGCCAATTGCTTTCGAGAGGCAAGAAAGCCCCGATGTACAAGGTGATCGAAAAAGAAAAGAAACTTGCATCAAGTCCAAGGGCCGATAATGGCAGTCAGGAAGTTGCCGGTGCTTTTTCTGTTACCGTTACCGCTAATGAGGGTGTTAACCTGAAAGATGTGGAAGCTGCCGTATTTGAAGCTTTCAAGCGTTTTGAGACCGAAAGCTTTACCGAAGCCGATGTTGAGCGCATTAAGGCCGGTCAGGAGACCGGTTTTTACAATGGAATCAGCAGTGTTCTTGGTAAATCATTCCAGCTGGCACAATATAATGAGTATGCAGGATCGCCTGATTTTTACAAAACTGATCTGGAAAGGACCAAAGCGGTTACCAAGGCAGATATCATCCGCGTATACGAGAAATATATTAAAGGAAAACCCTACCTGGCAACCAGTTTTGTTCCTAAAGGATTGGTGGATCTGGCTGCTGAAGGATCAACTGCCGCCGGCGTAAAAGAAGAGGATATCCTGACTGCCACGCAGGTGGAAATTGCTGAATCCGGCAGTGATGAGGTGGTGAAAACACCTACAGCCTTTGACCGGACTGTGATTCCGCTCGACGGACCGGACCCGATGGTTATCATTCCGACGGTATGGAACGACAAACTTTCGAATGGCCTGGCTGTTTGGGGCATTGAGCAGAATGAATTGCCGCTGGTTCAGTTTAATCTGACTATAAAGGGAGGGCATTACCTCGACAAACTGGACAAACCAGGAGTTGCCGGCCTGATGGCATCATTGATGAATCAGGGAACAAAAAACAAGACTCCACAGGAACTTGAGGAGGCAATTGAAACCCTTGGCGCGCGGATCAATATCAATTCAAATGCAGCTGCCATTACTATCAGCGGAAACTGTCTGGTCCGTAATTACGACGCCACGCTGGCACTCGTTGAGGAGATGCTTTTGGAGCCTCGCTGGGATGCTGATGAATTTGCGCTTGCCCAAACACGCGTCATGAACAACCTTAAGCGCCAGAAAGCAAGTCCGCCGGCATTGGCAGGCGAGATGTTTATGCAGAAAGTTTACGGCCCGGCACATATTTTCTCACTGAGTGCCAGTGGTACGCTGGAATCAGTGCCAACCATCACGGTCGATGACCTGAAAGCCTGGTATGCGGCATATATGTCTCCAACCGTAGCCAACTTCCATGTTGCAGGCAATATTAGCCATGAAAAAGTCATGAGCTCCCTGCAAAGCCTTGCCTCTAAATGGGCAGCCAAAGAGGTGGTTTTCCCCACTTATGCTGTTCCGGCACCACTGCAGAAGTCGGAGATCTTCTTCATTGATGTACCGGGAGCCAAGCAGTCGACGATAAGAATTGGCAGCCTGGCACTTGCACAGTCTGACCCTGATTATTTTGCAGCTACCGTGATGAATGATCATCTGGGAGGGAATTTCCTGGCATTAGTGAACCAGGTTCTTCGCGAGCAAAA
>CAILAQ010000470.1 GCA_903832165.1 uncultured Bacteroidota bacterium
CGATTTACCTTGAAACAATAAATTATTTACGAATGAAATTGAGATCTGCATTATATTCCATCAGCCTTCTGTTCTTGCTTCAGATAACAACCTCATGCGATGAAAACGTCGCGGTTTTGGCAAACCCGGAGTTCATTCCGGTAGTGTATTGCCTGCTCAATCCCGAAGACTCTGTCCAGACAGTCAGAGTTTCCCGGGTATTTCAGGATCGCAGTCAGCTTTCTGATTGGGAACATAAGTATGATGCCTGGTTAGCAGATTCTTCAAAATTGGTCTACCTGGAACATATTGGAGATCAGGGCGAGCATTCAATCTGGAATTTCACACTGGATAAGCAAATCCGGCAGGTGGATGATACCGTCTTTGCCTTGACCTATCTTTATACAACTCCATTTCGCCCCGGCTTCTCGACCAGCTACCAATTATATGCGTATTTTCCTGATACCAAAACAATGGTGTCCTCTAGAATCACGACACTGGCAAATATTCAGTTGTTTGACCCGGCTACTGTCCCCGGTAGAAAAATCGTGATTGATCCTACCCAGCCTTATGTCATGCGTTGGTCCGGATCACCAGGAACTGCTTATTATCAAGGCGTTTTTAATTTGCATTATCTGGAAGAAGAGCTAGGGCAGATAACCGGTAAGACAATTACCATGCCGATGAGCATTGTTTTGCAGTACACCAATGAGCCCATATTAAGTCAAAACGTCAGTGGTATGCATCTTCTCTTATCACTTAAAAATCAGATCCCGGTTAAAGAAGGGGTAAGAAGAAAATTGACATCCATTGATTTTACGTTTTACTATGGAGGAACCGAGATAGCACTTTTTGCCAATTCCGGATTGAGTCCAAAAGGACTGGAAGGGACGGTTCAGGATTTCAGCAACCTCGATAATGCCCGGGGACTATTTTCATCCATCTCAACCAAACAGGTTAACGGACTTTTTTTATCCAATCAATCGATTGATACGATTGCTCTTAATAGTGTGACCAAACCACTGAACTTTTTAAAAAGCCATGAAGATTTCTAGCAACACATTCTTATCCCTCACGAAAATCCTGATCTTCAGCCTCTTTCTTATTTCATGCGAGGAAGACAAGCCGGTAAAGGTAATTGATGGTGTCACGCTGCCGGATAATTATGGAATATTGGAAATTGATTTCAAGCTGCCGGCATACCCCACGATACAGAAAGGCATCCGTCGCGTGGATTTAGCCACCTGCTATTCAATGGCCGACATGTACCGGGGCATTTTCTTTTATCATGCCAATGTATCAGACGTGAAACAGGTTTATCAGATATTTTTACCCGAAGGGACTTTCTTTTACCAAGCTGCTATAACCTGCACTTGTGCAGCTGATTCATGCATAACAGGAGGATTCCCGTATGGATATGGCGGTATGAAGTTTGCGTTTGATAAAGTTGATATTATTAAAGGGAAGATAACTCGATCTCAACCCGGTTTTCAGTGATTGACATACTTGGGGGATGATCACAACCCTTCAGGAAAACTTTCACGAAAAGCTATTTCTTAGGGTTCTTAGAGTTTAACTTTTCAGCTGTGCTCTTTTCCTTTAAAACAGCTTTGGCATTTAAAGAAGAAACTACTTTATTCCCTGTTTTAGCTTCCAATTCCAGTCGGGCTACTTTGGCTACATTACCACCCTGCTTTGCTACTTCTTTACTTTCATCGAATGATTCAGGATTTACGGCTTGCGAAATATCTTTGGCAGATGCTTCGGCCAGCATGTTCAGAATCAGCTCAGTGTTGGTCATATTATCCCGCAGGTTTTCTTTTTTTAAGCCCTTCAGGATTTTATATTCTTTAGTGGTTTTATCTGCCCATGTCTTTGTAATTATATCGGTAAGGGTTGCAAACTGGGACCCTTCTTTTAATCCTCTATTTTTCCACTCATCAGTTAGTTCTTTGCGAATTTCAATACTCTTCAG
>CAILAQ010000471.1 GCA_903832165.1 uncultured Bacteroidota bacterium
CTGATCCCACCAAGTTAATAGCGACATTCCGATATATGGATCATTATGATTTATCTCCTGCTTAAAAATACAGCTTAGATTATGGCTATCCGGCTGTTGGATGGTCATAAGTAGGGAGCGTATGTCCTGGTATTTCCCGATAATCAACTGGCACAGTTTCTGCTCAACCAACAAGTAGGCTTTTTCTATAAAGCCCGTAAATTGCCTGTGTATTTCGTACTTAGGTATTATATCATCTGACCAGGCATAGCGAATGTCTCCCTTATAGTCGGATTTTCTGTTAAACTGGTGAAAATTTGCCTCGTATTCAATCGTCATTAATTTTGTTACGTTACTTCCTGGTTTCAATACGATGGCAAAGAATGCGAGCATCTCTTCAAATCCATCCTCCTTTTCATCGGGGAATGGAAAAATTGTATGCAGATTTCCCATAATCGGACCTGGCAAAAACCATTGTTTTTTGCGCGGATCTATACTGGAGTTCTTCCCTGGCAAATGCTCACCGCTCTCTATTTTGCTTTCGTAAATAGCCTCCGCCAATGTTTGCGACAGTTGAAAACCAACAAGCTCCCCAATGACAAGCCATGAGCTATAACTCAACTCATTTTCGTCAGGACAGGTTGACCGCAGTAAATTTCTCAGCACTTCACCAAAAGGGGAATCATTATTCCGATAATACCATTCCAGAAAAAAGCGACCGAATGCCTGAGGAGTATTTAACCAGATGTCATTCATCGTTTCCAAAAAACTATCCCAGCGATGCGTTGACAAATCCAGATGCTCCTTTTGTGCCATGTCAGACAAAATGGATATTAACTGTTGCCCATTCTCATCTGATATTTCTGATAGATCCATGGCTTCAATAAGGGCCTTCGTTGTCATTATTTCCGATTCAGGAAAGTCTTGCCAATCCAGATATCGCAGAATCGATGCGTAGTTTTCTTGTTTCTGTTGTTCCATTAATGTCCCCCATCAGAGTTATGTTGACTCATAAAGTTAGTAAACAAATTTTGCAAAAAATGTATAAAGAATGTATGTTTGGCGAGCGAATAACGAAATCAAGTAAAGCTATGTCCGAGAAAATCATTAAAACCCTGCGCTTCGACCTTCAACTGATCAGACTGGCAGAGCAGGCAGCGAAAGAGGATAACAGAAGTTTCAACAATTGGCTTGAAACACTGATGATGTACGAGCTGAGAAATAACCCACGATGGCATCACCTGTTTACCGAAGGGATGGGAAAAGATCTCCATAACCCTGACTCCAAAGAAAGATGAAAGCTATAAAGAAACATTATTTACTGACCCCAAAAGTCAGGAGTGCCCGGGCCGGTTTTTCCTGAGGATATAATAATTTGAGTTTTCGATAATCTCCAGTATTTCAATTCCCGTGAGTGTCTTTCTTTCCAGGAGGCTTGCAGCAATAATCCTTACCAATTCCCAGGGGCGCTCCTCGTTAAAAATGTCCTGAAGAAAGCATTCGGCGGTTGCCATCATGGAGTCCCGGAGGCTGGATGTGATTTGGAAAGACTTAAGAAGATCCAGTGTCCTGGCATAGTCACCAAAATCAACAAAAAGCTGCCCTTTTCCCGTAACCTTCCGGACACAAAAATATCCGGCCATGTTGACGAGGATGGAATTGAAAATCAATTCGTAATCTTTAATGTGATAGAGTCGGAACCCCTCATAAAAGTAATTCTCAAACTCTTTCGACTTAACCTGCCCGTTACTATCCCCATCAGGTATAATGCTGGCATATTCAATTTCAAATCCCACCAGATAACATCCTATCACATGCCCGGCTTCGTGGTAAGCAGTCTTCTCAATGGCGCTCAATTGAATCTTTGTTTTCTTAAGGTTCATGTTCTGGTGTTTTTATATGATCGAAGCCGATGATGCTAATCTTCGTAATTCTCCAGAATTTCTAAAATGCGATAGAATTTATCGTAATCGTCGGCAGAGTAACCGGTGACTTTCCAATAAGTAAATCCATCGGTTCCTGACGATATCTCAATTCTATAACCCTCATCCGCTCTTTCGATTACTTCAATAAGAGTGAGTCTGGGAAATTGCCCAATTTGGTATACGTCAGCAAATACGCAATATCCCAGTCCCCGTAGCCTGGCAATTTTCAACGTCAGCTTTGAATTTGCCGCATCCTGATAATGAAATTCCAGAATGCAGATTTTCTTCTTGATCTTTTCCAGCGATTCCATCAGTATTGGACGGTCCTCTTCCTTGGTTTCCTCTCTTTGCTCCCATACCTCAAGCCACCGTTTAAGTTCATTGAGGTACTTCAATTCCTTGGTTTCCGAGTGTACAAATTCTCTGTCATAAATGCTTTCGGCTGAGAAATCCATTTCACCGTTTTCCCAGATGCTGTCAGCCTCAAAGTCCATCTCATCTTTCAAGCTTAAATCTCCGTTGTCAACTTTCAGCTTCTTGAACTTTTTAAGTATTTCTTGCTTTTCCATTTCTTCGGCATGCCGTTCTCTCATTCTCTGTCTCTC
>CAILAQ010000472.1 GCA_903832165.1 uncultured Bacteroidota bacterium
AGATTTACCCACAATTGAAAGCCACTCATGACCCCATTGAATTTTCGTGGCATTTCCTGATGCAGGATCCCTCCTCCTGCAGTCATCCATTGGATATCACCTGATTTTATAATGCCTTTGTTTCCCATACTGTCCTCATGCTCCACTTCGCCGGCGAGCATGTAGGTTACTGTTTCAATGCCACGGTGAGGATGCCAGGGAAAACCAGCCATGTAATCATCGGAATTGTCAGATCCGAAATGATCCAGCATAAGGAACGGATCCAGCCAGCCTCTGCGTGGGTACCCAAATACCCGTTGAAGCTTCACTCCGGCTCCTTCAAGGACCGGTGTGCTTCCAAGCGTACTCTCAATTTTTCTGATCATGACACCTTCTTTTAATTCAAAAAGTAAGTTACAAAACTATTCCGATTCCTTTAACGACTCTTTTATCAATTCAAATGTTCGTTCAATATCATTGTCCAGACCAACCGAAAAACGGATCAGCCCTTCCGATAATCCCATTTCATGCTGAATGTCGTCAGGGATCTCTGATGAGGTGCTTTTTCCTGAATTGCTGAATAATGTTTTAAAATACCCCAGACTGACAGCAAGATACCCAACTCCTTTCATCTCCATTGCTTCCATAACCTTACTCGCCTTTTCTGCAGTACCCAAATCGATGGCGATCATTCCGCCAAATCCGAATCCGGGATTCATCATCGATTTCAATAACTCATGACCCTTATGTTCAGGTACTCCCGGGTAGTTGAAATTTAATCCGATGGTTTTGAATTTCTCAGCCAGATACTGGGCATTATAACTATGCTGCTTCATCCGTATATGAAGAGTATGAAGATTCTTCAGAATCGATGAGGAACGCATCGGGTCAAGCACCGGTCCCAAAAGCATGGCAGTGCCATTATTTACATCAATCAGGGAACTGATGTATTCGGCACTTGAACAGATGGCCCCTGCAACACAATCATTTTTCCCGTTGATAAATTTTGTCATGCTGTATACAGTGATGTCTGCTCCTAAACGACAGGGAGAAACAATCATCGGCGAAAAGGTGTTGTCAACTACCAGTTTTGCTCCGTTTTCGTGGGCAATTTTTGAAAGTGCCGGTAAATCCGATATCTGCAACATCGGATTGGTCATCGTTTCGGTATAAATGATTTTCGTGTTTGGTCTGATGGCTTTTTTTACCGAATCAAGGTTGGTAATATTGACAAACGTGACCTCAATATGGAATTTTTTTATCCAGTTGCTAAGGAATGCATAAGTCCCGCCATAGGAAGTTACACTCGCAATAATATGGTCACCGGTAGAAATATCATGCAGCAAAGCACAGGTTATCGCACTCATCCCTGATGCTGTTACCCAGGCCGCCTCTGTTCCTTCCATTGCGGCCAGTGCATCCGATAAATATTTATTGCTCGGGTTCCAATGACGGGAGTATAGAAAACATCCCTGCGTCTCCCCGTGAAAGGTGTCGGCCATCGTTTTGGCCTGCATGAAGGTAAATGTTGCACTGTCGGTGATCGACGGATTTACATCACCATATTCGCCAAACTGCAGAAGATCTTGTATTTTGGAAGCCGGATCGAAAGAATTCATAAATTTTGTATGATGGTTTAATTGCTTCACCAAAATACACAATTTTACCAACCTCTCAATGCCCACTCAACTCCTCACCTCCTCAACTCCTCAGCTTTGCTAAAATCCTGCCAGCACAATGGCAGTAACAGCCTCTAAAACCACCGGTACCCTCAGCGCGATGCAGGTGTCGTGCCTGCCGCCAATAACAAGTTGCTCTACTTTCCCGCTTTCCAGATTCATCGTTTGCTGAGATTGTGATGTGCTGGAAGTCGGTTTGACTGCTACCCTGAAAACCAGATCATTGCCATTGGTCAATCCCCCATTGATTCCCCCGGCATTGTTGGTGTCGGTCTTTCCTTCCATCGATATGATCCGGTCATTATGCTCGCTTCCTCTCATCTTTGCAGCTTGGAAACCGCTGCCGAACTCAATGCCTTTGATAGCCGGAATGGCAAATGCGGCATGGGCCAGCATCGATTCTACAGAATCAAAAAATGGTTCACCTAAACCTATCGGTAGCGGAGAGGCTGTACATTCAATAATTCCGCCTATAGAGTCCTTTTCCTCCACAGCCCTGGCAATCGCTGCGTCAATATTGGCGTTTCCGCCCGCTTCAATAAGTCGTGCCGACACCCGGATGGATCCTAACATCTTCTTTGCAACAACACCAGCTGCAACCAGCGCAAGAGTTAACCTCCCGCTGAAATGCCCGCCCCCTCGATGGTCATTGAACCCATTAAATTTCATCATCGCCACCCAGTCGGCATGTCCGGGCCTGGGCTGCTTGCGGAGATGATCGTAATCGCCTGATTTAGTATTCTGATTCTCGAAAACTATGGTTAGCGGAGCACCTGTGGTGAATCCATTGAACCATCCCGATACTATTTTCGGAAGGTCGGCTTCAACCCGCGGTGTCGTCCCTGCTCCGCCGGATTGCCGCCGCCTGATGTCTTCCGTGAAATCAGCTTCAGATAAGGCAATTCCTGGTTTACAGCCATCTATGGTTATCCCGAGCAGCGTTCCGTGCGATTCCCCGAAAATGCTTATTCTGAAATTCTTGCCAAAACTATTCATCGATTCTTCCTCCAACGGATTTAATATCCTGATAAAAACCAGGATAGGATTTAGCTACACATTCTGCCCCGGCTATTTTTACGGGCGTACGCGCCATCATCGCTACGGTTGCAGCAGCCATGGCTATGCGATGGTCACCATGAGAATCTACCTCTCCGTTTTTCATTAGTGAAGGGCCGGAAACATAAAGATTCCCGCCTTCAATGCGAATGGATATTCCGATCTTATAGAATTCTTCCTGCAAAACTTTGGCCCGGTTACTCTCTTTGTGAATCAGTCTTCCAACCCCTTCAATCCGGCTTACACCATTGCAATGTGCTGCAAGTGCAACCAGCGGAGGGAAAAGGTCAGGGCAATGCGTGGCATCAAAATCAAATGCCCTTAATTCATTCCTGCCAACCGTTATCCTGTTATCCCCAATCTCAATCCTCGCTCCCGCATATCCCAATGCCTTCATTATTTGGCGGTCAGCCTGCAATGAATCTGACTGAAGGCCGCCGACGGTAATTTCACCTCCAAGGGCACCTGCTACCAATAGAAAGGCAGCTCCACTCCAGTCTCCTTCAACAGTTAATTCAGCTGGCCGGTATTTTTGTTTTCCGGGAATCCTGAACAATTCATAATTCCTGTGCTCAATATTGATGCCAAATCGATTTAACATACTTATAGTCATATCGATATAGGGCAAGCTTTGCAAATTCGTAACAGTAATTTCTGAATCACCCTTAACCACGGGCAAGGCCATCAGCATTCCGGTTAGCAATTGAGAGGATATCGAACCATCGATCGTAACTTTGCCACTTTTTAACGGACCCTTTATCCATACCGGAAGATATCCTTCCTGCGATTGACATCGGCATCCTGCCTGATTCAATGCATCGATGATCATCTGAACCGGCCGCTTCAGCAATGATCCGCTGCCATTCATCAGCATCGTTTGATCCGCAAGAGCCGATATAGGTGAAAACATGCGCAAACTCAATCCTGCTTCACCGCAGTTCAGTTTCTGACCGATCGGATTAAATCCCCCTTTTATAATAAGCCGGTCACCCAGGTCTTCAATCGATGCCCCAAGCTGTTGGATAATTCCCATGGCAGCCTCTGCATCATCACTCCTGGACGGATTGTAAATGGTCGTATTTCCCTTAACCATTAACGCCCCGGCCATTGCACGCTG
>CAILAQ010000473.1 GCA_903832165.1 uncultured Bacteroidota bacterium
CCACCGGGCAAACAGCAACACAAGGCGGGTTGTCACAGTGCTGACAGGTTTTGGGCATAAAATAGGGTGCAGTATCTTTTGATTCCTGCATGGCAAGGGTATTCATATGATACTCATGCGGCCTGAGGTGATGGGCACTCTGGCATGCGGTAACACACTTCCGGGCGTTGCGGCATTTCGACAGATCGACTACCATTACCCATTTTTTGCCGGCAATTCCTTCGCGGCCTTTTTTCAACAAGCCCTTCACGGTAGGATGTGCAGCCTCAATTTCGGCACGGGGCACCATAACCAGTTTATTGTCGGCGGTAAGCACCCTTACCATGTCTTTATCCGGCTTGGTGTTCTGGAAACGGGCTCCCATATATAGCGCAGCTGAACCGGCCACTGTTGCAGCACCGTAAAGCCCGAACCTCTTCATGAAATCCCGCCGTGAATTTTCCTTTGATGACTCCTCCTTTTCCGGAACCTGATCAATTTTTTCTTCTTCCATATTTTATCCGATAACCTGCAATATTCGATATTCAATTAAATACTCCGGCCAACCAACATAACCCTCTTCTCTTTAACCCGATACCCGACACCCGTCACCTGTCACCCGCCACCTTTTTAATGGCCGTCACCTTATATCCATTTAGCTCTACTGCATTACGAATGCCCGCCGTGTCGGTCATCTGAGGCTTAAATGTCACGAGAGCATTTGTTTTTTCAAGTGATACTATAACTGTATCGATTCCCTGCAGCTGCGCTATGCTTGATCGCACAGTTTCCACACAGCCCTGACAAGACATTCCGGTGACAGTCAGTTCTATACTGACTGGTTTTGCCGAAGCAATGGCCTGATCAGTCGTTTTGTTTTGTTTACAACTGAGCGTACTTATGACAATGAGTATTGTGAGAAAAGCGTTTCGCATGGTCAAGTTTATAGATTCGGTGTGAAAAGTAAAGAAAAAAACAAAAACAACAATCCTGCAACAATTATTAACTTTAACGCCTGTCAAAAACCTGGCCCATAAATTAATAATAGATAAATATATGAAAAAAGTTGCTCTGGGGATCGATATCGGGGGAACTAATACCGATTTGGCATTTGTAGATCATGATGGACACTTTCTTTCAGAAGATCGGTTATCAACCTCAAGCTTCCCTCAGCCTGAAGTATTCGTCGCTGCGCTGGTGGAAAAGGCTAAGTTGATGAAGAAAAATCTGCAGGAAGAGATTGAAATAATCGGTATTGGCATTGGCGCACCCATGGGAAATATAAATAAGGGCACCATTGAAGAACCAGCCGATCTGCCCTGGAAAGGGATCACTCCTTTGGCCGACCTGATCCGGGAGCATATTGATCTGCCGATTCTGGTAACAAACGATGCAAATGCTGCCGCTGTTGGCGAGATGATATACGGCGGCGCCAAAGGGATGAAAAATTTTGCCGTCATTACCCTTGGAACCGGCCTGGGGAGCGGAATAGTTGTCGATGGAAAGCTGTTGTACGGCCAGGATGGATTTGCAGGTGAGGTAGGACATACCATTGTTCGTCCGGGTCGGTCGAACCGTGAATGCGGATGTGGTCGTTTTGGCTGCCTCGAAACATACGTATCAGCAACCGGACTGAAGCGAACTCTTTTCAAGATCATGTCGGACTCCATTGAGAATTCTGAATTACGGGAAATGAGTTTTAATAAGATGACTTCTCTGGACATTGCCGAAGCTGCTGAAAGGGGCGACCTGCTAGCTAAAAGAGCATTCGAACATACAGGCGAAATGCTTGGTCTGAAACTCGCAGATCTGGTTGCACATACCAACCCGGAAGCGATTTTTCTTTTTGGTGGATTAACGCTTGCCAAAGGGCTCATTATGGAGCCAACCGAGCGCGCCTTTCATGAAAATCTGCTTTCGATATATCGCGGTAAAGTTAAACTGCTTACCTCCGGCCTCAATAGTAAAAACTCCGCAGTGCTTGGTGCTGCTGCGTTAGCCTGGGACCAGTTTGGCGCAAAAAAGTGACGAGTGACAAGTGACGGGTGACCGAAGAAAAGATCGACAGAGTTGTCATCCCCGCGGAGGCGGGGACCCCGTCGATGACCGCGAAATTTTGCAAATAAGACATAAATAAATATCCAGATATGAATCGCTTTTTGTCAATTATAGCCCTCGTTGTCCTTTTTTGCTCCTGTCAGAAGAGCACAACCGAAGACAATGCCCGGTATGTTGATCCGTTTATCGGAACAGCCAATCATGGACATACCTTTCCAGGAGCAGTGGTGCCTTTCGGAATGGTTCAGTTAAGTCCTGATAATGGACGAAACGGCTGGGACTGGTGCTCGGGTTATAATTATTCTGATTCGATTATCGTTGGATTTTCTCATAAGCATTTAAGCGGAACGGGAATTGGCGATCTGGCAGATATCCTTATACAGCCTACTACTGAAAATCTGGAAAAGGGAGAATATCACGGAGGGAAAGAGTTTCACCAGCGCTTCAGGGCAATATTTTCTCATGCTGAAGAATCCGCTTCACCAGGTTATTACCGGGTGATACTCCGGGACCCGAAGACTTTGCAGAATCCGGTGAAGGTTGAACTTACAGCCACTGAAAGAACCGGATTTCATCGATATAGCTATCCCGCCGGATCAAAAGTCAACCTGGTACTCGATCTTGGCTTTGCCATCAACTGGGATGAGCCTCAATCAACAATTATCCGCGTAATTAATGACACCCTCGTTACAGGCTACCGCTTGTCAAAGGGGTGGGCAAATAATCAGCAGGTATATTTCGCTGCTACTTTTTCGAAACCCATGACCGGATTCAGCCTTTTTGAAACCGGGTTGGAAAATCCCGGTCTGAAAACGGTGGAAGGAAAATATACCGAAGCCATCTTTTCTTTTGGGGTTAACGGAGGTGAGCTGATGGTGAAAGTCGCACTTTCACCGGTTGATGAAAAAGGCGCGGTAAATAATCTCGCCCGGGAAAATCCGGATTGGAAATTCGATAAAGTTAAAAAAGCGGCGCGGTTGGCATGGAATAATGAACTGTCAAAAATTCAGATTGAATCGGAAAGCTCCGATCTGAAAAAGACTTTTTATACCGCGTTGTACCACACGATGATAGCCCCTGCGCTATTCTCTGATGCTGACGGAAGGTATCGGGCCAGCGACAGTGCACGGACCATCAAAAACGCTGAAGGCTGGAAGAATTATACGGTTTATTCCCTGTGGGATACTTTCAGGGCTGGAAATCCATTGTTTACCCTTACCCAGCCTGAGCGGATGCCTGATCTGATCAAGGCAATGCTGGCTCACTATGAGGAGTACGGGCTGTTGCCGGTTTGGACACTTGAAGGCTGCGAAACCAATTGCATGATCGGCTATCATGCGATTCCCGTGATTGTGGATGCCGCAATGAAAGGCGTTTCCTTCGATTATGAGAAAGCTTTTGTGGCGATGAAAAAAAGCGCCATGGACAGTATTCGCGGACTGAAAAATTACCAGAAGTACGGCTACCTGCCGGCAGATCTGGAAAATCAGTCGGTATCGCAGACACTGGAATATGCTTACGATGATTGGTGCATCGCACAGATGGCCAAGAAACTGGGCAAGGAGGCAGATTATCAGTATTTCATCTCCCGCTCAAAAAATTATCGCAATGTTTTCGATCCGGCAACTCATTTTATGCGCGGTCGCATGGTTGACGGTTCGTGGAGGCAAAATTTCAACCCATTGTACAGCAGTCATAATGTGCACGATTTTACCGAAGGCAACTCCTGGCAATATTCCTGGTTTGTACCTCAGGATCCGGAAGATCTTATCAGCCTGATGGGCGGAAAAACAAAATTTATTTCGCGTCTGGATTCCCTTTTTAATACATCCGAAAAGGTTCAGGGAGCCGAGGCATCACCGGATATTTCCGGCATGGTGGGGCAGTATGCGCAGGGAAATGAACCCAGCCACCATGTAGCCTATCTGTATAACATTGCAGGCGAACCTGCGAAAACACAGGAGATCATTCATCGCATATGCACAACATTATATACGAACCAACCTGATGGCCTTTGCGGAAATGAGGACTGCGGACAAATGTCGGCCTGGTACGTATTCAGTGCAATGGGATTTTACCCGATGAACCCGGCAGATGGTATTTATCAGATCGGTACTCCTTCATTCAATAAAGTAACACTCAATCTGCCCGGAGGAAAACCATTCACGGTATCTGCAGATAATCTGACTCCAAAAAATTTCTATATCAAGTCGATGGCCCTGAATGGCAAACCTCTCGACCGGACCTATATCACCCATCAGGAGATCATGGCAGGCGGTGAGCTCAAAATCACAATGAAATAATGTGCTAATGTGCTAATGTGCTAATTTGCTAATTTTACCAGATCTTGAAATTCAGATGCCGGGTAACAGTTCCCCTGCAAAGGGAATCGAGCGATTGCCAGCTCAGGCCATATGGTGGGTAAGCTAAAACCCGGTAAGTTGATAATAGTCCATATCCGTTGGTGACATTGGAGTAGTTGACCTCGTTGAAATCGGTGAGGTACTCAAATGACCAGGTGTAATCCCAGAAATCATGATCTGCATTGATAATCCTTAATTCTATATTGTAGAATTTTCGCGTCGAAACCTGCGGATCATCCTTAATTCTGTTAGCGACCAGGTTGTATAGAAATGGGGCATCCAGTTCGATATGAGGCGGCTCGCCACCGCCCCCGCCGGGCAGAAGACGGTGGTCGATCTCCGGGCCAGGGGCCAGCTTGATCCTGTAAACAAATTCAGCATCCACCCATTCATCCCAACGGTACTCCGAAAACCGGAATACAAGCTGAAACTCCGTGTATTCATTTCTTTGATGTCCTATAGTTATCTTATTGTTCTGATAATCATATAAATTAATTTTATTCCTGCCATACAGGGAGGCTGGCAGGCCCAATCCTGGGATGGAAGGAATCCGCGATCGGGCAAGTGCAGATATTTTCAGGTCCGGAATAGATACCGTAATCGTATAATCAATTTCAGACGAGTAGGTTGCCGCTAGCGAGGGGAAAGGCCTGCATTCAAAAACCGTATTTGGCCGGGTCAGAAACAGGCCATCTTCCTTGTCCTCAATCTGAATCGGTTCCATTTTGTTACGGTCGATCACATAACCTTTTGGTGTCCTTAATTCCAAAAAGACCTCCGCATTTTTAAAATAGAGAGAATCTGGTAATCGGGCTATCGAATCGATATTGCCATCAGCAACAAATAATCGGGTGACCAATACACGATGAACCGAATCCTCGGGCGACAGCAATCCGTAAACCACCGGAACAGTTGGTGCAGGATTGAGGATATCCACTTCATTGGCGCAGGAGCAGAGCAGGATCAGTAATAGGTATAAAAGCCTTCTCATCTTTGGATATCCTTAACGCACCTTACCGGTACAGCCAGTTTCGTGTAATGAAATCCTCCCCAATCATTATTCCAGCCAATAACACCGGCACGATCCGGATTTCCCATATACAGATTCCGGAATCCGGCATTCCTTTCATTAATATGCCAGAACAACAGGTTTTTATTTGCATTGGAGTCAAGGTTGTTATTCAGCCAGAATATTAATTTTTCACTCTGACCTTCCCAAACCCTTGCGGAGGTAATGAAACGGCCGGAACACTGAAAACTTGTTCCCAGTAATCCATTCCAGAACAGATATTCGGGTACCTGGTCACCGATGGAAGCGATATCATTCAGGGCATCGATATCATCAGGCCTTGGCAGCCGCCATCCTGATGGGCAGATACCATGGGCAGTATCGGTGCCGTTAAGGGTTGCTTCCTGCCACGTATAATATCCTCCGTATATCAGGGTATCGGGCAGATAATAAAATTCCGTTATCAGATCATCATGCGTGTTCTCATCTATAGTTAACTGGGTGCCAAACATCAGGTTTTCGGCCATCCACCATCGATCAAACAGGAAGGCAGCTTTGTAGGTTTTCTGATCCCGGGAATCGATAAACTGGCTATCTCGGAGTACCTGCATCACCATGATTTCGGCCGTTTCCCTGATCGTATTTCCGGCTTCATCGATTGCTTCGCAGGCAATCGTATGGATACCATTCCCCGAAAAACGGTGGGAAAAGTCTTTCTTAATCGAATACGGCGTATCCCACTGATTGTCATTATTGAAATCCCACCTTACCTCGATTTGCCATTGTGGAGTGGAATTATCGGAAGTGGCGGAGGCATCGAAATAGAAAACCGTAGCCGAGTCGCCGATTGGTGGTGCAATGGCGATTTTCAGCTCCGGAGACTGGTGATCAGGCGGGGTACACCCGGGAATAAATAGTGCAATCAGGAAAATCAGAGCGACCAGCCGGTTAAACGAAAGAATCATAATCCAAAGGATTTGTCATCATTAAAATTTGTGGGGGATCGATTTTTGAACGGGCTAACCAAAGGTAGTTATTCTTTGAAAAAGTCTACTTTCATGTTTAAATATATATTCAATGAAAAGAATGATTGTCAGTCTGGCCAGTGTTCTGCTATTC
This sequence comes from uncultured Bacteroidota bacterium, assembly GCA_903832165.1. Taxonomy (GTDB): domain Bacteria; phylum Bacteroidota; class Bacteroidia; order Bacteroidales; family UBA12481; genus UBA12481. The sequence continues at coordinate 6,529 of CAILAQ010000473.1, forward strand.
AGCGGATTTGTTTTTGCACAAGAACTTTGTGTAGGAAACTTCTGGACCGAAGCCCAGGGCAAGGCGCATTTGGATAGCGTGTTAAATCAGGTAAAAAACAAGGCCCAGTGGGAGGCACGTGCTGAACAGATCCGCAACCAGATTTTAGTGGGTTCCGGATTGTCTGGCCTGCCAAAAAGCAGGCCGGTTCCCAGATTGCAAAAGGGCCAGGTGCACGAGTTCGACGGATACCGGGTGACGAACATGGCCATCGAGAATTTCCCTGGCTCCTGGATAACAGGTAACCTTTATGAGCCGGTTGGGCAAAAGGGCAAATTGGCTGGAATCCTTTGTCCTCACGGTCATTGGTCGGACCTGTCGGATTACGGCCGCTACCGGCCGGATATGCAAAAGCGCTGTGCCGTATTGTGCCGTATGGGTGCGGTTGTATTTGCATATGACATGGTTGGTTATGGCGATAATAAACAGGCACCGACACATGAAACCCCGCTTGCGTTTCAGATTCAGACACGGAACAGCATCCGCATTGTGGATTACCTGGTGAGCCGGGAGGACATAGATCCTGAAAGAATTGGGGTTACCGGAGCTTCCGGTGGTGGAACCCAATCGTTTATCCTGGCTGCTCTGGACAATAGGATTGCCGTTTCGGTACCCTGCGTTCAGGTATCGGCTCATTTTTTTGGCGGATGTGTTTGCGAAAGCGGGATGCCGATTCACAGGCATGGATCATTCCAGGCGAATAACGTTGAAATTGCCGCTCTTGCAGCTCCCCGACCGATGCTGATTATCTCCGACGGGGCCGACTGGACCAAGAATTCCCCGTTAGTGGAATTTCCATTTCTCCAATCGATATACAAATTATATGGGCAGGAAAATCGGGTAGAGAACGCCCATTTTGCCAATGAAAAGCACGACTACGGATTCAATAAACGGCAGGCCGCCTATACTTTTTTAGCCAAACACCTTAAACTGAATGCTGATCCGGTGCTCACCGGCGAAGCCTGGATCAAGGTGTTGCCGATGGAGGAATTGAGATATGTTGCCGTAGGCAGACTTTAGTCCGCAGTCTTCAGTCCGCAGTCTTCAGTCGGCAGTCTTCAGTTCTCAGTCTTCAGTCGGTGGATTTCGTGGTAAGCGACGGGGTTCCCGCCTGCTTAAGGCCATGGTCAGGGACGGGGTCCCCGTTTCCGGCTCCGCCTGCACGGGGATGACAACGCTCCGAGGGTCATTTCTTCGAACTGCCGACTGCCAACTGAAGACTGGAGACTTCCAAAAATTGAGTGGTATTTCAAAATAATACTTATCTTTAAATCGTCCCCGGATATAAATTACAACCCAGATGAAAGTCCGGTTTTCCTTATTTTTTCTTTTGATTTTCTCCTTTGCCTGTGAAAGGGAAAATAATCCGCCGCAAGCCCAGTTCACCTGCTCGCCTTCCATTGGCAATGTTAAAACAATTTTCGACCTTGATGCCTCTGCATCGATTGACCCGGATGGGTTGAAAACCCTACTGACTTATCGGTGGGACGTAAACTGCGACGGAAAGTGGGATATGGATTTCGGTCCCTGGAAATTTTTTAACTGCAGTTTTCAGGTTCCGGGTATTTATGGAGTCAGGCTGGAAGTTAAGGATAGTTTCGGAGCGATTTCTTCATACGTTTATACAGTCATCGTTGACAGCCTGCACAGCATAACGGATCCGCGGGATGGACAGGTTTATCCTGTTGTTAAGATCGGCAGCTATTGGTGGTTTGCCAGGAATCTTAATATTGGTAAAAAGCTGGAAGCCTCAGAGCAACTTGCTAATAATGGGGTGATTGAAAAATATATTTATCCGGGATCAGATTCCGATAACCTGTATGGTGGATTGTATACCTGGGACGAAGCAATGGCCGGAGAAATCATTGAGGGGACCACTGGGATCTGTCCGCCGGGCTGGCACATACCATCTAATAACGATTGGAAGAATATGCTGTCCGTTTTCCGAAATGAATCTCCCCCCAGGGCTTTTAGCTACAAAATTTCGAATGTGAGGTTTGTTCCGGATCAGACGGTCATCCATGACAATTATCTGCAGGCGGGAGCAGTATGGAGGTTGCTGCGTGAAACCGGAAGTACAGGATTTGATGTGATACCGGTGGGTTTCAGGGATCCGGATGGGGTATTCGGATATAAAGACTATCATTTTCCGGGAAAAACGGCAAGCTTCTGGACCTCATCCAGTTACGGCAACAGTCGTATCAGAGTGAGAATGTATGCAAATGGGACAAGTGATGGAGATGTATTTAAATTTGCTGACAATCCGGAATTCGCCTTTTCAATACGATGCGTAAAAGAGTCATTATAAGCAATTTGTGAAAATAAAACTATATATAGTCGGTGCAATTACATTGATGCTGCTTTCGCCGGCCTGCAATAACGATATCAGTCTGTTTAATCCGGATCAGGAAAAATCTTATGTGGTTTTTGGATTAATCAATTCGACTGATTCGCTGCAGCAAGTCAAGATACGCATGACCTCTGTGACTGATGCTCCGATTACTGATTTAATGTCGGATACCTCTGAGTTTTCAGCGAACCCGAAACTGGATGTCTCAATACAGGAATGGCAGAAGGATTACTGTGCCACCTTTCATCTGGACCGTGTACTTTATCCCAAGGAGCCGGGGATTTTCTTTAATGCCCGGAACGATATTTATCAGACAATGATCAGCCCCTATCCGGATATGGCTTACAAATTGATTATCAGGAATCCGGATAATGGCGATCTGATAACATCCAAGATTGATCCCGTTCAGGAACCAAAACTTGGCTCTCCAACCTGGCCATGGGTCCGTTATAATTTCAGCAACGAAGGCGATCCGTTTGATATCCGTTTTAATGAGGTGCCGAGGGTGCACATATACCTGATAAGATTTATCATCAGATATATGGAAGTTTATGAAAATGGCGATCACATAAAGCAAGCCAGCTCATTTGTTCATCTTCCCCAATATGTCGATGATCCGCCGGAATACAGCCCGATCCATTTGAATCTCGGTAATGAGCACAATCAGCATATGACCAAACGGTACACTTACAATGTTTTCGACCAGATAATTCCGGACCGGCCGAACCTGAGTTACCGGCAATTGATTTGTTTTGAGATTGCTGTATGGGGAGGAGATCAGAATTTGAGAAACTATGTGGAGTTCGGTATAAAATTCAGCGACAACCGAAAGCAGTCCTTCACGAATATAGTAAACGGCATCGGGTTCTTTGCCGCCTGCAGTCATGTTGGTTGCACGGGAATTCTTCCTGATCAGGATTTTATGGATTCTTTGCCACTTTATCCAAGGACTTCGCGGCTGAAATTCCGAACTGAATTATATAAAACTGATCAATTGCCAGGCTTACTATTAAAGGATGATTTTTTCTCATTAATCCAGGATATCAGGAATGAACAGCAGCCGGATTAAATACTGTCTCTTGATATTGCTCGTTGCTTTCAGTTGCCTGCCGCTCCATAGCCAGACAGAAGAGAGAGGTGAGACCTGGGGGGAGATCAAGGGATACGTTTATGAAAATGAGACTGGTTATGTGATTCCAATCGCGAGTGTCGGAATTGCAGGAACGACGCAGGGTGCCATCTCAAATGAATATGGATTTTTCGTGATCAGGAAAGTCCCGGTTGGCAGCCAGATCCTGGTGGTCCGGTGTATCGGTTACGAAGAGTTCAGGCAAACAGTGAATGTACACATGGCACAGCTGGAGAGCGTTGTGATAAAGTTGACAAAAAGGACAGTCGAGTTGAAGGAGGCCATTATCAGCGGCGACCGGAGGCGATGGGAGCGGATGACACCGGTTGGCACCCAGCGAATGACGGCTGAGTCGATGAGCAGGACACCAACACTGGGTGTTCAGAGTGATCTTGCACAGGTTTTGCAAACCTTGCCCGGGGTGATTTTTTCCGGCGATCGTGGCGGCCAGCTCTACGTGCGTGGCGGCGCTCCGATTCATAATAAGGTGCTTCTTGACGGCATGACAGTCATCAACCCTTTTCATTCCATCGGATTTATGTCGGTATTCGATACGGAGGTTCTCCAAAGTGTCGACGTATACTCTGCTGCCTATGGTGCTCAATACGGAGGAAGAGTATCATCGATCATGGATATCCGAACCAGACCGGGTAACCGGACGACCATGAGGGGTACTGCCAGTCAGTCCAACATTGGCTTCGGTCTTCTGCTGGAAGGGCCACTTAAAAAGATGACCGATTCGACTGCTGGTTCAATATCTTATATCCTTTCGACCAAAGGTTCTATCCTTCAGGCAACAGCCCCGGTTATTTATCCCTGGCTGGATTCCCTCGGATTACCCTATCGATATAATGACTTTTACGGAAAGATCTCATTTATGGAGAAAAACGGTAACCTTTTTGATGTTTTCGGACTCCATTATACTGATGCAGTAAACTACAAATCCGCTATCAATTCTCAATGGAGTACAACCGGCGGAGGATTCGGTTTCGTAATTTCACCTACCCAAAGCAATACGTTATTTGTCAACAGACTGGCAATGAGCAGGTATGCTGCTGCCTTTGATGATCCTTCAACAACACCGAAAAGTACGATTTACGATAATCTGGATATGAGTATCAAGGGTATTCATATGCATAACCGGTTTGAGCTGGTCTGGGCTGCTGAGTTTTCTGCTATTCATACACGGTACTCCTATATCCGATATGATGCGATGCATGTCACTAACGACTTATATACCAGTGATGCCATTGTCCTGTTTCAGGGTAAAATACTGTGGCCAAAATGGATACTTGAGCCAGGAATCCATATGAGGATTTACTCGGCAATTTTTAACCTGATGCCTGAGCCCCGGCTCAAGGCCCGATATAATATTTCTGATAACCTGAGCCTCAACCTGGCTGCTGGACTGTATTCACAAAACCTAACCGCAACGAGTGCTGAACAGGATGTTGTTTCGGTATTTCAGGGATACAATACCGGTGTTGAAACTGTGCAGGACTATTTCAGGGGACAGCGGATTTACAAACCTACCCAGCAAGCCTGGCATGCTGTGGCCGGTTTGAGCTGGTTTGATAAGCACAATCTTAAACTTTCTGTCGAGACTTATGTGAAGGATTTTTATCGTCTGATCAATAATAATCCGCATCAGATCTACAACTATCTGGGCTACGATCCCGATTTTCCTGAATACTTATCAAGTCCGTATATTTATGAAACAGGATGGTCGTATGGGATCGATTTTCTTTTGGATTATTCCGAAACTAATTGGTCTGTATGGGCCGCCTATTCTTATGCCTATGTTATCCGCGAGGATGAATTTGTGAAGTATGTCCCTCATTTCGATCGCCGTCACAACCTCAACCTGCTGGGAAATTATCGCTTTGGAAAAGACCGGGGCTGGACCGTTAAAGGGCGGTTCCAGATTGGCTCAGGATTTCCATTCACTCAAAATGCCGGATTTTATGAAGAGTTTAAGAATGAGGACGGCACATTCTGGTTGGATCCTTACAGTCAGGGTGATCTTGCAATATTATACGGGCCGATCAATGGGGGACGTCTTCCTGCCTATCACCGGCTTGATTTGTCGCTCAGCAGAATCTGGAAATTTCTCCAGGGCCGGCAGCTGGAACTGGCAGCCAGTATTCTGAACTTATATAACCGGCAAAATGTATTTTATTTCGATCGGGTCACCCAGACACGCGTTAATCAGTTGCCGATCATGCCGAGCTTTGGGGCGGTGCTTAAATTCTGAACAGTCGGCAGTCATCAGTACTCAGTCTTCAGTTGGCAGCCTGAGTACTGGGTACTGGGTACTGAGTACTGAGAACTGTCACTTGTCACTTGTCACAACATACTTCCCCTCAGAAACCCAGATTCCGCCATCTTCGGACTTTCCCTCGAAGGCGGTACCATTCACCAAAACGTTCTTCCCGGGTATCCTGATCAGTGCCCTGGTTCCGGCCGGCACCTCAACGGTCAGCTCAAACTTCTGTCCCTCATGCGTCCAGCTCACCGGGATATTTCCAACCGGTGATGGGATAATTCCTTTGGCCCATTTCAGATCACCTGGGTGAGGTGCAATCCGGAACTCCTTCCAGCCCGGAGAAAGTGGTTCCGCTCCAAGAACTTTCTGCGGCAAAAGCGCGGTGGGCCCCGAGCACCAGGCGTGTGAGGTTGATCCTATATCGCCGGTCCACTCCTCCACGTTCCAGCCTTCCTGCCAGCCGCCATTGAATGATTTGAGCTTCATCTGATCGCCCCAGTATTTTCGGATATAATCGAGGGTATACTGGTCTTCTTTATCGAACATGGAATAGGCAACATAATAGGCGAAAGACATCTCACTGTGCCTTCCCTGGCTTTTAATGTAGTTGATAACAAAATCCTTATCCGAATCCTCGACCAAGCCATAAAGCAGTGCATAAACCTGCGTCTGCTGACTGAACTGCTCGCTGCCGTAGCTGTCGGCATAAAGTTTCTGCTGCGGTGACCAGAACCATTGCCTGATATTATTTTTCAATGTTAAGGCCAGATTTTCCCATTTTGATGCCTGAGCAGGATCATCAGTCACGGTTTTTGCCAGATCAGCTGCCTGTTTCAGAGCAGCATAATAGAGACAGTTCAACGCTGTGATTTCTTTAGTCTGGTCCATCGGATAGGTATCAGGATGATCCAGCACGATCCAGCCGGGAACGTTGGATAAAACTCCATGTTCTGCGCCGATCAAGGTCTCAAATTTCCCCATCAGCTTAACCAGGTTTGGGTATACCTGCCTGATGAGATCCTTATTCCCAAAATAGCTGTAATACTCGCCCAGCATGATTACCCATTCGAGTTCATAGTCGACCAGGTATCCCGATGTGCCCTCACCGATCAGCCAGTCGGTGGGGTAGCGTGAACGGATTGATCCGTCTTTTTCCCATCGTTGCGACCAGGCTCCCGACAGGATATTATAGCGGGTAAGAAATTCGGAGCTTAATCCGGAAGCATAGAAAGCGTATTTCAGAAGATATCTGGAATCCCCTGCAATGTATTGTGTTTGCTCTCTCCAGGGGGTATCCATGTAGGTGTCCTGACTGCACAATTTCAGGGTGTACCGGCCGGCACTCCATATCCGGTTAAGTAAATCATCGGAGCACTCAAAACTGCCTTCGTCGGATACTGCGTAATGCCTGTTAACTGCTGATATCTCTTTGATAATCATATTTGTGTCGGCTCGAAATGTCAGATACCGGAATCCCCGCCAGGTGAAAGGGCTCCACTCCTGATCACCTTTACGGGTGAAATAATCATCCTCATATTTTACGCGCCTCAAAAAATCGGTCCAACGGTCGGCGAATAACCTTTCTCCCGTTCCTATTGTAAAATCGACTCCCTCCTTTTTTGCCGTCATTTTTAATACAGGAACGCCCGTAATCTCCTTGCCGAAATCATATACTACCCATCCATTAACTATCCAATGATTAACAGGATATACCTTTTCGCGGAAAAGAGGCGGTCGTTCAATCAGGACAATGTTATTCCATGGGGCAATTGGAGGAATGCCAATTTGAACTGTCTTTTGCCAGCGAGAATCGTCGAAGCCGTTTTTCTGCCAGTTGAGCGGCATTTTACGGACATCGAATTTCTCCATAAACCCGATAAGGTTCGGAGCACCATCGCCAGAACCTGTCCGCAACTCTGAATTCGGGTCCCAGCCGGTATTGGTGGAAATCATCCAGGAATCATCGGTGTTGACCTCAATTTTTGAATGGTCGGGCAGGAGGGCATCCGACTGGAAGAAGAATCCACCGCGGGCATTGATCCGGTGGTGCATACCGATACCATAATTATATACAATGGCTGAAATGGTGTTCTCCCCTTTTTGAAAAAGCGGAGTCAAATCGAACTTCTCATAAACCTGAAATTCCGGGTCGCTGTTCATCGGACACCGGTCGACCAGCTTGCCGTTCACATACACATCTGCTACGGCATAGGCTGATATATAAGCGATTAAGCTATCAGGCTTGTCAATAAACTTAATTGTTTTCCTGACCAGCAGATATTGATTTCGTGGATTTTGTTCCCCCGGAGCCCATATCCATTGTGCGGTTGCCTTTTTCCCGTCGAGAAGGTTTGATGGCGGGGCGATGGTGCCTCTGGATTTGCCTGATACAGCAGCTGGCTGTGGAACCGCAAATGCGAAATTGGAAAGACAGATGGACACAAATAGTGTGAACAGTATAAATTTTCTCATTTTTTTCATGAGTTTAACCTTTTAGTCTGCGAATAAGCCAAATTTTAAAGAACACATCGTCAATGGAATAGGATGATTTATTCTTTAATAAATACCCCTCTTTTACCAGGCGTTTAAGGCTACTGTAAATGGTGCTAACAGGTAAAAGCTCGACCTGTGGCGAGAATTCCTTTGACATTGGTTGGGCATCGGATTGAACCATACCGATCATCAATTTCCGATCGGTCGTATTCAAAGTATTAAAAAGTCGCTCATAGGTATGGTCCTGAGTCCTTATCAGATCATCCAATGCCTGGTCTACCGGTATTGAATTTTTTGGATCAAATGATAGAACTTCCCATACAAAAAAAGCAAGTTGCTGTGTAAAGTAGGGGTGAGAACCGCTTATTTCAAGTATTTGTTTTGCAAGCAGATCAGGATTCTTGGCAATTCCGGTTAATCGTACGCTTAAGTATTCTGAAAATAGTTTTGCCGGAATTTTCTCAAGAGCCAAAACAATTCCAAAATGATAAAAAGGTGATTTTTTTTTCTCAAAAATTTCACGGATCATTGACTCCTGGCTTCCCAGAAAAACGTAGTTGCAGTTTTGGTGAGTCTGCATGATTGATCTTAACTGGCGGATCAAATTTTTATCAATACGGAAAACTTCCTGAAACTCATCCAAGATGATTACCGGCTTTTTGTGCGATTTCCCGAGCTGATCGATAAGATTGAGGACGTCCTCTAACTCTGCATTCCCACTGGCCTTGAATGGATTAAACATGACCTCAATCTCATTTGAAATTGGATTTATCGTGAGCGAAGGGACTATCCGAAAATTCCTTATTTGGGTTCTTAACTTTTGACTTGGGTAATTTCGAAAAACCTTTTTTAATAGCTGGGATGCGAGATCAACAGATGAATTAATAAGTTGCATATCCACAAAAAGAATCGGACGATGGATAGATTCCATGGCCTTAAAAACCAGGCTTGTTTTACCGAATCTTCGGGGTCCGATAATGATCAAATGATTGGCACTATTCAATATGGATTCGACCTGCTTAATTTCTTTCTCCCGATCTGTAAAATAGGGATCGCTTACCAGTGTTCCGAACTTGAAAGGATTTGACTTCATTGCGATTATATTCGTTGCGAATAATTTCGCAACGAATATAATCAAAATATGAACGACTGACATCCAATTAGTATCTTTAAGGCAGCATGAAATTGAAATACCAGATTGACCTTCCTCTTGATTCACCCGAGCGTACCGTTCACCATGGCGAATTAATCAGATCGAAAAAATTCCTCAGCGAATTGTATCATCAGTGGAATGCTGAATATGTTTCAGAGATAACTTTTGCTCCTGAGGGTTTCCTGGTGGAACTTGGTTCAGGGGGTGGTGCCCTGAAGGAAATGGAAGAGAGAATAATTACCTCTGATTTTGCTTATGGATTTGTGAATTTCTGGGACAGGATTCTGCCCAGGATCTCCAAAGAATTGTCGATGTTTATGCTGGTGAAGATTACGCGATGCGCTTCATCACATAATCCCTGATCTTATCATAAAGCTCAGATAACTCAACTGCTTTCATTGAAAGCTGATTTAATCCTTCAATTAATTCTCCTCTCCTAACATAATCTTATCCGGTTTTTAAGGATTGAATTTCTAAAAGAAGGACGATTCACCAGATTGTCTGGAAACACCAGATCGATCTTCTGATCTCCCATGGAAATCTTTAGCTTGGTTAAGAAGTTGACCTTGTTTTCAAAGGTGGTTGCTTGATTATCATCTGTTTCAATGAAAAGATCTATATCCCCGCCTCTGTTTTCATCAGAAGTCCGTGATCCGAACAAATATATCCGTACCTCCTGGCCAAAGACTCTCTGGCCAATGGTTCTGATTTGTTCAATTTGTCCCTCTGTAAGTCGCATACATTTGATATTGAACCCAAAGATACCGATTTTTCGCGTCACCTGTCACCTGTCACCCGTCACTTCATCGTCATCACAATAATCATAGGATTGGCATATTCTGTGCGGGCTTTGATCTTCTTGAAAATTTCATCGCGCCTGGCAGGAAGCAACACATTCATCGCTTTAATACAGTTCAGCTGATTGTCAATATTTTCCTCCAGGTTATACCAATTATACATGATGTTTTCGAAGTAGTTTACTTCCATCAATGGAATGAAATGCAATCCAACCAGGTCATTCTTAAATAGCTGCAGTTTCCGGTCTTCAAATCCCGGACAATCAAATGCATATTCCAGGGAAAAAGTCTTGCCGGTTTTTTTGTTATACACCATTGAGACAAACTCCGGTTTCGATCCAAATCCGAAGATAGCCAGGTAATCAGGCAGGTCTCTTACCATGGTCAGATAATAGGGCGGCTGCTCCATCTCATCCGGATTTTTGAGATTCTCTTCCACCGATTTTTTGCCTCCGAGATTGATCTGATATTTATGCAGAACCTTACCATCCGGATATAAATAGTCCACGGAACCGAGATACGTTTTCCAAAGCATCACTCCCTCTTTTGTGGCCGCCAATTGTTCAGCAAGCATTCCGCTGCCTGAAATTTTCTCCTCTTTTTTGCTTTTCATCAGGCTGTCAGTTATGGCCAGATTTGTATCCAAAACCAATACATGACAGGAAGAATTGGCTGATTTACCCTTGCCCATTGGGGTTAAAGCAAGATGGGTTTTATCGATAAATGCATACTCGTTCGGGCCTTTCCCAACCTGACCGATACGCCGGATAAACTTCCCTTTCCGGTCGAAGAGCATGACTCCCACCGGCTTTCGGGAAACAACCAGAATATATTTGCTGGCAATATAGCACTCACTTTGTTCGTCGTTTATCAGACAATCTTTGGTGGTTTCCAGTTGAATGAACTCGATATCTTTCGCGATCTCGCTGAGCTTTACCTCCCCTTTATTCCTTATTGATCCGGGAATATCGATGGTTATTACCGGGGAATTCTGGCCGGATAAATAGGAGGTTACGGGAGTGAGGAGAGTGAGGGAGAGAAGTAGCAAGAGGGTTGGTTTCATGGGATCATCGTGCAGTTAATGCAAAGATAGCGAAAGTTGGGAATTGGCTTCCTTATCATTCCCGGTTCTGATTCACCTCACCCCCAACCCGGTCGGTGATCCACCTCACCCCTGGGCCTGTGATCCACCTCACCCCCAACCCCTCTCCCGCGCTCACTGCGCTAACGCTCCGTTCACGGGAGAGGGGAGGGTGCAATGAATCAACTTATTGTCATATCTTCAATTTCAAACAGGCTGGTAATTACCGATCTCCTTCTGGTTCAAGGGAGAATGATTGTCCGATGGTAAATTCTGCAGCGTTTGCAAAATGACCACCAAAACAGTTTCAAGTTCGAGAATTACCTGGTCATTGGTGAATCTCACGACGGTAAAACCATGCCCTTCGAGTTCTTCATCTCGCTGCCTATCTAATCCTTTAACGATAGGTTCATTGTGGTAGGGCCCATCTACCTCAATGCAAAGCCTTTTCTCAGTGCAATAGAAATCCAAAATTATTTCGTTCAATATATGCTGCCTTCGGATCTTGAATCCACCTAACTTTCTGTTTCTGACCCGATCCCAAAGTATTTTCTCAGCTTTGGTCTGTGTTCGTCTAAGCTCCCGCGCTTTAATTATGCGCCTTGGACCATCATAATATATGTATACCATTTTAAGATTTTCTATGTATAGATGCAATTACTGAAGCTGAATGGAAATTCTTCATTAAATTTTTGCTCAAAGCACACTCCCCTCTCCCGTGAACGGAGCGCTAGCGCAGTGAGCGCGGGAGAGGGGCGGGGGGTGAGCCGGATCAACAGCCAGGGGAGCAATATCCCGTCAGTAAGCCGGATCAACAGCCAGGGGAGCAATATCCCGTCAGTAAGCCGGATCAACAGCC
>CAILAQ010000474.1 GCA_903832165.1 uncultured Bacteroidota bacterium
CTCTCAAACTTCTCGTTAAAGTATGGTGTCGAAATAATATCCATTGCCAGCAGCCTGCACTTAGATGCTGAAGACGAAGAGCCTAACATGGCAGCCGCCAAGGCTGAAAATCAAAGTAAACTTGCGGAAATAGAAACATCAACTGCAATTCTAAAATTAGAGACAGAGACTCGGATTCAAATTAAACAAGAGGAGTTGAAGCTAACCACAGGGCAGATCAAACAAGATTCGGAGTTGATGCTTGCTGAGAAACGCCACCAATTAGAGATTTCAGATCATCAACATAGAAGCCATATTAGCACTTTTGTCCATACGGAACGGATCAGGGAAGGTGGGGTTAACGCCGCGATAACCGCCTTCGAAAACGTAGCGGATAAGATCAATACGACTGACGGCTTGGTTACTGCGGTAGGGAAGATACAGAACATTGCGCTTCCCCCTCCAGGATTGCCCAACCAAACCGCCTCATCTGGCTTCCTGAACGCTCCCTCAATTCACCCTGGATGGTCGTCGGCACTACAAGAAGTTTTGGAATATTTCGCCTCCACTACACCCATAAACATGCCGACGAGGCGTTTGTTGTCTGTCTTGCTACATTGGATCGCTGAGGTTTCATTGGGCGATAAAGCGGATTTGAAGAGGCTTGAAGAATATCGCAACGCTTTACGCGAAGCTAAACAAAGCAACGAAGATTTGACACCTCAACAAATTGATTATTTGTATAAGTCATTGCAAGACGAGAATGACTTTAGGCAGCGGTTTTTTTAGGCGTTTAAGAAAAGATTGACATCTGAGCACCATCATTTTATTGGAGTCATGCCGTGAGCGATAATATTGAAAACAACAATGATTCGGTCGATTCGGTGTCTGCCGAAGTTCCCCTTCCCGATGTCAGCGAGCCTAATGCCGAAGTAGCGGAGGAAACCGCCGCGCAAGTTCCGATACCGCCTGTCTCCTCAATGGATGCAAGCACCCGACAAGAAATTACCATCGGCGAAAATAACTCAGAACTTCTCCAGATGGTGAATGAGGCAAAATATGTCATTGGGGAAATTAAATTATCCGGTGAAGATTATAAAGTAAAACCTTTTACCTTTTCTATGGCTTCAGAAATTAGCCTTGAAGATGACATCAAGCTTGCGGAAGAGTTCCTGCCACCTAGCGGAGGATATGTGAATGAATGGCTTGAATTGCTTAAGCAAAAGCCAGTTTTGGTAATTTTAGGCGACGACTATTCCGGGCGCTACGCTTCAAGCCGAATGCTTGCGCACCGATTACGCGAAGATGGAAGGAAAACTTTGTCAATACCGCCGCTTGGAGGAAATATTCGCATTGATTTCGGCGATATTATTGATCATTGTGATAAATACGGCAGGCGTGTACTCATATTTCGTGACGCTCTTACCCGAAATAATAGGGATATGCAAGACTTTTTAGCAAACTTAGATGTCAGCTTTTTTACCAAGCTGAAATCCTGTCATACATACTTTATTTTTATTGCCCACCATCATGCGTTTCGTGAGTCCATAACTTCTTTGGAAAGCTTAGAAGTATTAGTCGAAATGCCTAGATTGGATAATGGGTCATTGAATATAGCACTGGATCGGTGGCTGAAATCCTCTAAGGTTTGGCAGGAAAATGAATTTCCAGATTGGCAAAAGAGTGAAATCATCAGCCGCGCATATTCAATCCCGCGACTAGAGAGATTTCTGAAATATTTTGAAAAACTTATAAAAGATGGCAAAACGCTGTCGGTGGTCGAAGCATTTCAGCAATTTGACAACCTTCCTCATTGGTTTCTTATCGAATTGTCTGAGGACTTCGAGGCATGGTGCTTTGCGTTTGTGGCTGCGCTTATGCAATGCTCGGCTGATTGGGAAGGAGTGCCATGGACTGAGTTTGAAGAATTCAAGAGGGTTTTGATGCCTAGCATACGCTCTCAGGCTGGAGCGCCTAGACACAGAGAGCAGTATTACCATAAAGAACGGTTGGCGGATGACACCCTCCTTGCCAAGGCCGATTGCATCGTCGAAAACGATCCAGATTCTGTACGCGACGTATTAAAATTTAGCAAACCCAACTTCGCGGAGCGCCTTTGGCTGGAAGTACTGCTACGCCACAATCGAAGCTTGCTGGTTTCAATAATATTACCCATATTAATGAGGCTGTCTGAGCAAAACGAGGCTCCCCGACTAAGAATGCATGCGGCACGGATTATAGGCCGAATTGGGGAGATCGATTATGCGGCTATTATATATCCATGCTTTGAGAAATGGTCAAAAGCAGAGAAAAGATGGCAGAACGCGACGATTGGATATTTGTTGGAAGGAGCCAGACCAAGCCAAAAAACTGGTTACTGGCGATTATGCCTTGCTCATCTGCACCAACTTTCACGTTCTGCGAGGGACTCGGATGTCCAGACAGCAATTTCTGCCTACAAACAAATAGGATTTCTTGATTTGAGTTTTGCCATGAAAAGATTAAGCGCAATAGCTGAGGATAAGTTGGCTGACAACATAGGCGAGTGGCAGCAAGTGTTAATCAAGCTGCGCAGCCAAGACGCACATTTACGGAATGCACACAAGCAAGGCGAAGATCCGCTTATCCTTTTGTTGATGACTTATAACAGCTTGCGATTAACAGAACTTGCGTTCGAATTATTCGGAAAACATTCTCCGTTATTTTATGCACTCCAATACAACTTAACTGC
>CAILAQ010000475.1 GCA_903832165.1 uncultured Bacteroidota bacterium
AAGCTCAAAGATTGTCATCGCTGGGTAATAAGGAAAAAATGGGTGAACGAAAAGGCTATGAAGCCCGATTTATGCGCAATCCCCTTGCTGCATCTGCAATTGCTGCCTTTTCTCAGGATCCTTCCCATCAGGAAATGGTCAAAAAAGCTATATCCCATTACGATTACGCAAAAATAAATATGGCAGAGTTTTTCTTTGCTGAATGTGCCTATTACGCCTTGAATACGAAAGTTGAATAAATAATTCTATTAACTGTAAAGATCATGGAAAGAGAAGGATACACCGATAGAAATGACTACCGGTCCACAAGAAGAAGATTTATCAAGATGACAGGGTCTTCTGCCATACTTGCTGGGCTTGGTGTATTTTCACTTCACATACCCTTAAGTAGTTATGGCAGATCCCAAAAGCCTTATGAAAAGAGTGAACTGAGATGGCTTTCCGGCCGGACTTCGACCGTTGTCTGGAGCGGCGACCTCATCATTCTCGGGGCAACTCTTACCGGAGTAGCTCTGGCCCTGCTTGCAGCAAGGATGAATAAGAAAGTTCTGCTAATTGAGAATGGTCCTTCCTTGGGTACCGAAGTGTCTCTTCACTGGAACGGTTTTATCTCTCCAGGGTGGTTTGCAGATGAACTTTCCTTAATCAGTAAACCGCACGGGGGTTACAGTGATGGATGGTTTGATGTGTTTATCAATACATTAGCCATTGATCGCCTGACTACTTTTGATGGCGTGTCTTGTCTGGTTTGCGTCACTGCAACACGACCGGTAAACAATAAGGCAGGATTAATAAATGGTTTGGAAATAGTCGGGAAAAGTGGAAGACAAATAGTTACAGCTTCGCGTATCATAGATGCTGGCATCGGACTTACCTTTTCACGCAGGATATCGGGCCTAGGCACCCTCAAAAAAATAGCAGCTACATGCAGAATGTATTTACATGGGGTAGAGCGAACCGTTATGGGTACCCGAATAAAAGTCGCTGAGGTTCTGCATATAAAAAACAACGAAGTGGAAATATTTCCCGCAATCTGGCCGGATGAATCCATCCTTCAGTTTACGTATTATGCTTCTGAAAATCAATATAACAACACCCCCCTTTCTGCTGATAACTATCATAGAGGCATTGTCCTGCTGGAATACTTGCGCAGGCAAAACCCTGCTTTCTCCCGTGTGCTTCTCGTGGATATTGCACCGGAAGGTCAACCTGATTTTAATTCAGATACTTCCACTACTTTTCCTGCGCTTGAAAGCACAGGTTTATATCCGGTTCCGGAAAGCCTGAAAGCAATTTCTGATAAAAGTTCAGCGGTTTCCTTCCTTACGGAAATCTTTGGTACAGAACCACAAAGAGCCTTGAATAATGCATCTACTCTCCCTGAGAGCGAAAAGGAAATGATAGCCACCTGTGAGCTTTCTGCTGCTTCTGAGCGAAACCTTGAAACCTGTTTGCTCCCCCCGGCTACTGTTAAATGGCACCCAACTTCAGATGTAGTGGTTGTTGGATGTGGTACGGGTGGTGCTTTTGCTGCAATTGCGGCAGCGCAACAAGGTTCTCAGGTTACCGTTCTTGACGCATTAGGAATTCCCGGGGGTACCGGTATCCGATCCAAAGTACATAGTTACTACCATGGTATTAATTCGGGAATGCAAGTTACGATAGATCAAAAGATCACCCAAACTATGTCAATAACAGGGAATGCTTCAGGTTACCATCCAATAGCAAAGGCCGAAAGTCTTTTTGAGGAAATGGTTGGGGCCGGTGTTACCTTTGGAGTTAACGGAAGGCTATTTGGAGTGACAAAGAATGGCAAAGCGGTGACAGGAGTGATTGTGGCATGCCAGGACGGATATCATGGTTATCCATGCCGGGTAGCTATTGATTCAACTGGAGATGGAGATCTCGCGGCTGCCGCCGGTGCCAAATATTCCATCGGCAGAACGAGCGATGGTTTACCTTTTTTCTTCGGCTACCTGCCTTCCACTGTTATTAAAGGCGGATCCGGTTGGGTGGTCAGAGGTGCCAATAATATGCTGGGATGTGCCGATGCTACGGATACATTGGACTATTCCAGAGCTTATTTTGAAGGAAGAGCTGCGCTCTGGAAACAGGGTCCGTTTACAAATGAAAAACATTACTGCACGTTGGCTACCTTGTTGGGAATGAGGCAGAGCAGAACGATTCATGGTCCTGTTGTACTTGGAGCAGAAGATTTCTCCAACGGGAAAAGCTGGCCTGATAAAGTTTGTTCGATGTCTTCCAATTTTGATCGTGCGGGCTTTTTCGCTTTGGAAAGTGAATGGATGCAACGATGGATCGTGCTATTTGGTTTGTGGCCGCAACTCTGGACAGGAGAGATTCCT